>NZ_JAWLBP010000004.1:26880-77227 GCF_041687595.1 Guyparkeria sp.
CTGTCGCCCTCGCCCTGCCGGGCGATCTCCTCGCGCCGAGCCTCGATCTGCTCGAACAGGTAGTTGCGGTTGTACAGGCCGGTGAGCAGGTCGCGGCGGGCAAAGTATTCCAGTTGCTCGGAGATGTCGCCGGTATCCTCCTTGACCTCGGTGGCGAAGATCTGCAGGCAGGGTTCCCCGTCGAACGACGCGGCCGTGCTGTGCACGCGCACCTCGATCTCGTGCCCCCCGGAGGCCCGCAGGGTGAAGCTGTCCTCGGCATCCTCGGTCTTCAGGAACTTCTTCAGCCGCTGCGCCGAGTCGCCCACCGCCAGGTCGAGGATCGGCTCCTCCCTGAGCTCGTCGACGCTGGAGAAGCCCAGCAGGTCGAGATAGGGCTGGTTGGCGTAGATGTGCAGACCGTCCTGGATGTAGGCCACCGCCTCGCTCGACCCGTCGATCAGCTTCTGGCAGCGCAGCTCCGATCGCGCCAACTGGCTGCTGGCCCGCTCGCGGTCGCGGTAGACCAGGGCGAACTCGACGGCACGCTGGAGCAGAGTCTCCACCAGCAGCTCGTCGGTGATCACCAGAAAGGCGCCGGCCTCGAGGAATTCCTCGACCTGGTCGGGAGACGCCCCCTCGCTGTAGACCACCAGCGGCATGCCCTTGATCCCGGGATCGCGCTCGACCTGCTTGCGCAGCGCCTGGACCACGGCCAGGGCGCGATCGCCGTACTCGATGTAGGCCACGTCACAGGGGGTCTTGCCCAGCTCGGCCCGCGCGCTGTCGTAGTCACGCGCGTGGTGAACGCTGGCCTGCATGCCCGCGTTGCGCAGCTCGCCCCTCAACGCGATCGAGTCGTTCACCGACTCGGTGACGTGGAGGATGGAAAAGGGTGTGTTCTCGATGGATTCAATGGCGGTCACTCGTCGCCTCCATTACCACCAGGTGGGAACCGACCATCACGATTCGCTCCAGGTTGATGTTGATGTCTGCGCCCTGCTCGCGGATCACCGTCAGCCGACGACCGCGCTCGGGCAGTTCGGGTGGGACGACCAGGCGATCGATCCGCTGCTGATCATCCACGCGCGCCAGCACCGGCCAGGTACCCCCCGCCGGCGGGCTGCCGTCGGCAGGATGGGCAAAGTAGGCCATCCAGTCGCCGGGCAGGCGTTCGACGCCCATGTCGACGGTGCGGTTCTCGCTGTCGAGATGACGCACCCAGCGGATGATGCCCAGGCCGACCACCGCCTCCAGGCCGCCGACCTCCTCGTCCGGGTCACGCTCGATCAGGATCAGCTCGTCGACTGCCGCACGGCTGTTTTCCGCCATGCGCCAGTGCAGTCGCAGCCCGCGCTCCGAGAGATTGACCACGTCCCAGACGGCCGGCTCGTTCATCCGCATCGGCTGCTGACCGTTGCCGCTGGCGTCGGGCAGTGCCTCCCAGTCGAGATCGTTCTTGCGTCCGGAATCCATCTCCAGCTTGAAGTCGCGAATGCTCTGCTCCCGGTTGACCTCACCGTGAACCGGGCGCTCGAGTCCCTCCCAATCCAACCCGGAGAAGGTCAGGTGCTCGGACGGTCGCACGCTATAGAACATCTCGTCGAGCAGGCGGCGATGCACGCTGTTGAAACCGATCGTGATCAGCGACTGCTCGCCCCGTGCGGCGTGGCTGCCTTTAACGCGCTTTTCCCGCGGCCCGAGGAAGAAGTGGAGCCGATGGAGAAAGCCGAGCAGCGCGGCCCGGCACTCGGGCTCCAGCTCCTCGAGGGCATCCTCGCCGTAAAGCTTCTCGACGTCGACGAACACCGTACCGTCGGCCGTCGCCTGTCCGCCACTGAACGCCACGTGCGGGGCGATGCGACCGGTCATGTCGACGAACCGGCCCGTACCCCGTGGCTTGTGGGACGTGATCCGCACCAGGCCCGCACACTTCTGCAGACAGGAAAACAGCGACTCCATCTCCTCGACCGTGAGCGAGTAGGGATTGACCATGCTCAGTAGCAGGATGGAGACGTAGGTACTGCGCACCACCGCCCAGGCGGCCGGATGATCACGCTCGAGTTCGCGGCAGGCCGAGCGGGCGAACTGGTGCAGGTCGGCCAGCAGGGGCTGGGGCACACTGACGTAGAGCAGGTAGCAGTCGAGGACCTGCCTCGCCGCCCAGTCGACCCGCCGCTGGTGGGCGCCGGCCAGCATCGCCCCGGAACCTTCCGTCCGGGCCATGCCCAGTTGCAGGTTCACGAGGGCCTCGGCAGCTCGGTAGAGGGTGAAGAGAGCCGAAAGCTGGGAGCGCGCCCGCTCGGTCATCGGCAGTGGGCTCTGGCGCAGGCCACGGCGCAGCGCGGTCGCGGTACGATCGATGGCCGGCTCCAGGTCCGCCAGCAGCTGAAGCAACTGGTCGTCGGTCATCGATTCCAGGTCCGCTCGCCCCAGGAACCCGACCAGCAGGCCGGCCGCCTCGATCGGGTCGACGATTGGGATCTGATCGAGCAGCGATCTCAGATCGCCCGCGGCGTCCGATCCCGGTGTGGATTCCGGCATGTCACGAAACTCCTTTTCCTCTCGCCCCCGGTTGGGACGTCCCTGCCCCGTCGGCCTGACGGTGGCGCCTGAAACGATACTCTATTCAATACGGCCGCCCGAATCCATCGCCACCCGAATGAAATGCGCCGGCAGGACGCAGGATTCCCTCAGCCAGCATTACCGACGGGGGTCTTGCTGGGTTCGCCGGGAATCTCGACCACGTAGCGCGGCACCAGGTAGCCTGGCAGGCGGCTTCGCAGCGCCTCGACCAGTGCCCTGCCCCGCGCCTCCGTGACGGCGAAATGCGCCGCTCCGGCCACGGGGTCGAGCTGGTGCAGGTAGTAGGGCAGCACCCCCTGGTCGAACAATCGCTCCGACAGCTCGGCCAGTGCCGTCTCGTCATCGTTGACGCCCGCCAGCAGCACCGCCTGGTTGAGCACCGTGACACCGGCCTCGCGCAGGCGGGCGAAGGCGGCCCGACTGCCCTCGGTGAGCTCGTCGGCGTGGTTTACGTGCGCGACCAGCACCACCGACAGACCGCTGTCGACCAGCATCCGGCAGAGCTCGGCATCGATGCGTTCGGGCCGGACCGTCGGCAGCCGGCTGTGGATGCGTAGCCGGGCGACACGAGGGATGGCCGCCAGCGACTCGATCACGCGGGCGAGCCGGCGGTTGCTCAGCACCAGCGGATCACCCCCGGAGAGGATCACCTCGGTGATCTCGGGGTCGTCGGCCAGGTAGTCGATCGCGCGTGCCAGGGAGGTATCGTCGAGCCGCTGCTCGCCATAGGGAAAATGCCGACGGAAGCAGTAACGGCAATGCACGGCGCAGGCGCCGGTGAGCACCAGCAGGGCGCGCCCCCGGTACTTGTGCAGCACGCCGGGCACCGCATTCGAGGCCAGGTCACCGACCGGGTCGGTACCGAAACCGGGGACGGAATCGAACTCGCGCGCATCGAGACGGAACTGGCGGGCAACCGGATCCGAGACCGCCGCGATCTCGTCGATCAGCGGCGTGGTCAGCTCGCGAAAGTCCGGCTCGCCCGGTTCGCTACCATGCTGGGTTGTTTCCGGCATATCGGGTATGATCGCCCCCATTTCCACAGCGTTTCGAATCAATCGATCAGGTTTCCCATGGCTAACTACAGCACCAACGAATTCCGCGGCGGCCTCAAGGTCATGCTGGACGGCGATCCGGCGATCATCATCGAGAACGAGTTCGTCAAGCCGGGCAAGGGTCAGGCCTTCAACCGGGTCAAGCTCAAGAACCTCAAGACCGGCAAGACCATCGAGCGCACCTTCAAGTCGGGCGATTCGCTGGAGGCGGCCGACATCCTCGAGCTGGAAATGCAGTACCTCTTCTCCGACGGCGAGGAATGGCACTTTATGGACCCGGAGAGCTTCGAGCAAGTCGTGGCCACCCGCGAAGCGGTGGGTGACTCGGCCCAGTGGCTCAAGGAACAGGATCTGTGCACCCTCACCCTGTTCAACGGCTCGCCGATCCAGGTCCTGCCGCCCAACCACGTCGAGCTGAAGGTGGTCGAGACCGATCCCGGCCTGCGCGGCGACACCGCCACCGGCGGCACCAAGCCGGCCCGTCTCGAGACCGGCGCGGTGGTCAAGGTGCCGCTGTTCATCGAGGAAGGCGAGGTGCTGCGTTGCGACACCCGCACCGGCGAGTACCTCTCCCGGGTCAAGAGCTGAGGCCAACCCTCTGTCTCACCCCTCCCCCGACACGCCCCACTGGCGTCCCGGTGCCGACCGGGAAATGCTCGACGCGCGGGCCCGCCTCAAGCGGGTACTGCGAGACGAGCTCGAACGCCGCGACTCGCTGGAGGTCGACACCCCGGCGCTGATCCGCAGCGGCGACTTCGAACCCAACATCGCCCTCTTCCGCGTATCCAGCCCGGACGGCAGTCCGGCGGGCAGCCTGCACAGTTCGCCCGAGCTGATGATGAAGCGCCTGTTATGCGCCCACCCGACCCTGCCGGGCATCCACTATCTCGGCCCGGTGTTCCGCGCCGGCGAGGCCGGGGCACGCCACAACCCCGAGTTCACCATGCTCGAGTGGTACGAGACCGGCTCGGATCTCGACGCCGCGATCTCGACCACCCTCGAGCTGATTCAGGCGGCCCGCCAGGCCCTGGATCTCACACCGGCCCCTGTGGCGCACCGGGACTACGGTCTCCTGTTCCGTGAACGGCTGGGCCTCGACCCCTACCACGCCGACACCGCCATGCTTCAGCGCACCGCGCACCTGTCCGGTATCTCGGTACATGAGCCCGGTCGGCTGGACCGGGACGACTGGCTCGATCTCCTGATGAGCACGGTGATCGAGCCGAGCTTCCCCGACGATCGGCTGACCGTGGTGAAGGGCTTCCCTGCCAGTCAGGCGGCCATGGCACGGCTCGAGACGATCGACTTCGAGGAGCACCGGGTGCGTGTCGCCGCACGCTTCGAGGTCTTCGGGGGCAAACTCGAGCTGGCCAACGGCTACCATGAGCTCGCCGACCCTGCCGAGCAGGCGGAACGTCTACCGGATCCCGCCAAGAGCGGGACGGATGGCCGCAGCCGGCGGTTGTTCCTCGAGGCGCTGGAGCACGGCCTGCCCGATTGCAGTGGCGTGGCGATGGGCTTCGACCGCCTGTTGATGTGGCTGACGGAGCAGCCGACCTTGGATACGGTCCTGCCCTTCTCCGAACGCAGGGTGTAAGCGTGCCGGCCCGCGACGGTCGGACGATTCGCGTCAGCCCCCGACCTGCAGGCGCTGGCCAACACGCACCGGCATCTCCGGCTGCCACGCCGGGTCGAAGTCGACGCCCGGTCGTGTGAGCAGGATCACCGTGGACCCCATGTTGAACCGACCCATCTCGGCACCGCGCTCCAGGCGAATCGACAACCCCTGCTCCTCGGCGTAGCGCCAGCGCCCGATCTGCCGTTGCGGGCTGGGCGTGACCAGCCCCGCCCAGACCGTCTCGATCGCCGAGACGTTGATCGCGCCGACCAGCACCATCGCCATGGGGCCGTCGGCGGTATCGAACAGGCAGACCACCCGCTCGTTGCGGGCGAACAGGCGCGGGACCTCGGCCACCGTCCCGGTGTTCACGGAAAACAGCCGACCGGGCACGTGGACCATCTCGCGCAACTGGCCGGTGACCGGCATGTGGACGCGGTGGTAGTCACCCGGTGACAGGTAGAGCGTGGCAAATGAGCCGTCGGCGAACTGCGCGGCCAGTTCCTCGTCACCACCGAGCAGTTCGAGCACGGTATAGTCACGCCCCTTCGCCTGCAGCAGGTTGCCCGACTGCACGTGCCCAATCTGGCTGATGCGCCCGTCGACCGGGCTGATCCAGGTGCCCTCGTCGCCTTCGAGCGGACGCACGCCCTCGGCGAGCGCCCGGGTGAAGAAGGCATTGAAGGTTGGATAAGCCGCCGGATCCGTCTCGGCGGCCTCGTTGAGATCCACGCCGAAGGTTCGGGCGAAGCGCCGGACCAGCCAGGTGGTCCACGGTGCCCGCCAGCGAGTCACCCGGAAGACCAGGCCCGAAATCAGGTGATGCGGCAGGAAGAGCTGGGTCCAGGCCCAGAGCCGGGATTTCAGCGGTCGTGCCGAAGATGTCGTCGCCATGTTGCCTCGTCGTTCGCGCGTTGTGGCCGTTGCATCGTCAGACCCGGCCCGGTGTTGTATCGTTCCCCAATTATGCACCCTTTTGCCTGCTCTCAGGTCCCTTTCAGGTAGGTTCCACCATGAATCCGGTTGACCCGACGGAATCCGCCGGCGCTTCGATGCTCGGCAGCCCCGACAATCTCGAGACGATCCTCGACTTCATCCGCTGGGCCGCCAGCCGGATGGACGAGCACGGCGTGTTCCTCGGTCACGGCACCCTCAGCTATCTCGACGAGGCCGCCTGGCTGGTGCTCGAGGGCCTGCGACTGCCGCCGGACCTGGGCAGCGACTGGTGGTCGTCACGGGTGTCCGCCGACGAGAAGGCCGAACTGGTCGAGCTGATCCGTCGGCGCTGCCTCGAGCACACGCCCACGGCCTACCTCCTCAACCGGGCCTGGTTCATGGACCAGCCCTTTTACGTCGACGAGCGGGTGCTGATTCCCCGCTCCCCCTTCGGCGACCTGATCCGCGACGACTTCCACGGCCTGCTGGGCGCCGGTGTCGGAACCGGCCGCATCCTCGACGTCGGGACCGGCTCGGGCTGCATCGCCATCGCGCTGGCCGAGCATTTCCCCGAGGCACGGGTGATCGGCAGCGACATCGACTTCGGCGCGCTGTCAGTCGCCTCGCGCAATGTCGGCGACTACCAGCTCAGCGATCGTGTCGACCTGCTGCAATCCGACCTGCTCGATCAGTTGCTGGACGACGAGGGACAGCCCCTGGTCTTCGACTTGATCGTCAGCAATCCGCCCTACGTCGACCCGGACGAGGCCGAGGACCTGCCTGACGAGTACCACCACGAGCCCGCCGACGCCCTGTTCGCTCCAGAGCAGGGGCTCGCCCTGGTCGAACGTCTGCTCGACGATGCGCCCACCCACCTCCAACCCGGCGGCTGGATCTTCGTCGAGATGGGGAACGGACGCCACTGGTTCGACCAGCGCTGGCCAAGCCATCGCGGCTACTGGGTGGATCTCTCTCCCGCTCCCTCCTCGATCATCGGCTTCCCCCGGGAAAAACTCGCCGACTGGCGCGGCCAGAATGGCTGAAAATTGTTTTTCACATCCCGAAATCCAGTCCAGAAATCGACATGGTTTCAGAAACTTGTTGCCGTTTTCGGCCAGTCAATTGAAAAACTGATGCCCATGGGGCTTGTTTTTATCGCCCCCGGGGTGAACAATCGTCAGGTGACGGATTGTTCGGGAGCGGCCGGACTCTTTCCCGGCGAGATCGCGGGAAAGTAGCCACTCCCTGGTTCCTTTGATGGGAGAGTGAGACATGGCACATATCGTAATCCTCGGCGCCGGCATCGGCGGTCTGCCAGCCGCCTACGAGGCCCGGCAGGAGCTGGGCGACGAACACAAGATCACGGTGATCAACGCCGAACCGTACTTCCAGTTCGTTCCGTCCAACCCCTGGGTGGCCGTCGGCTGGCGCAACCGTGACGACATTACCTTTCCGATCGAACCCTACGTCAAGCGCAAGAACATCGACTTCATCGCCCAGTCGGTCGAGCGTATCGACGCGAAGGGCAACCGACTGGAACTCGCCGACGGCGAGACGGTGGAATACGACTACCTGATCATCACCACCGGCGCGAAGCTGATGTTCGACGAGGTGGAGGGTTCGGGTCCGCACGGCGGTCACACCCAGTCGGTCTGCACCATCGACCACGCCGAGCAGGCCTACGACGACTTCAAGAAGCTGGTGGAGAACCCGGGCCCCGTGATCGTCGGCGCCATGCCGGGAGCGAGCTGCTACGGGCCGGCCTACGAGTACGTCTTCATCCTCGACTCGGCCCTGCGCAAGAAGAAGATCCGTCACAAGGTGCCGATCACCTATGTCACCGCCGAACCGTACATCGGCCACCTCGGCCTCGGTGGCGTCGGGGACTCCAAGGGCATGCTCGAGTCCGAGATGCGCGCCCACGACATCAAGTGGATCACCAACGCGAAGACCACCAAGGTCGATGAAGGCGTGATGCACGTCGAGGAGCTAGACAACAGCGGGGAGGTCAAGCAGAAGCACGAGCTGCCGTTCCACCACTCCATGATGCTTCCGGCGTTCAAGGGTGTGGACTGTGTCGCCGAGGTCGAGGACCTTTGCAACCCGCGCGGCTTCGTCAAGGTCGACGACTACCAGCGCAGCCCGACCTACCCCAACATCTTCGCCGCCGGCGTGGCCATCGCCATCCCGCCGATCGAGAAGACCCCGGTCGCGACCGGCGCTCCGAAGACCGGTTACATGATCGAGTCGATGGTCACCGCCATCGTGCACAACATCCACGCCGAACTCAGCGGCAAGGGCGAACCTGACAGCAAGGGCTCCTGGCAGGCCATCTGCCTGGCGGACTTCGGCGACCGGGGCGCGGCCTTCATCGCCCTGCCCCAGATCCCGCCGCGCAACGTCAACTGGTTCGCGGCCGGCAAGTGGGTGCACCTGGCGAAGATCGCGTTCGAGAAGTACTTCATTCGCAAGATGAAGAAGGGCACCTCCGAACCGCTGTACGAGAAGTACATCATGCGGGCGATCGGCCTGAACCGGCTGGAAAAGTAGGCCGGACGACCGGCTCGCGACCGACGAGGCCCGCCGTTACGGCGGGCTTTTTCGTGCCCGACAATGTGGGAAGGTAACAGCCGAGCGATGGAAACGCCGACCAGGGCCTGCCTGTGCGGATATGCGGGCCGTCACTAGCCGGACAGGGATGCGGCGGCGTCGGACAATCTAGCTGGGGCCCGCGCCCCTCGGAGGTAAAACGGGACTAGCCTCGCCGCGTGTCGAGTGCGTCCCGCGTCGCCTCGCCGACGAAAATCAGCAGCACCAGGGTCCCGACGAGCACCAGGAAGGTAGACACCGACAGCCACCAGGCGTCGATATTCGATTTCCCCTGCGAGAGCAGTTCACCCAGCGACGGGGTGGACGGCGGGACGCCGAGACCAAGGAAATCGAGGCTGGTCAGCGCCAGCACCGCCCCGGAAATCCGGAACGGCAGGAACGTGATCACCGGTGTCATCGCGTTGGGCATCAGGTGCCGGAACATCAGCCTGGGACCGGAAACACCCAGCGCGCGGGCGGCCCGGACGTAGTCCAGGTTTCGCCCCTTGAGGAATTCCGCGCGCACGTAGTCGGACAGCCCCATCCAGCCGAACAGCGCCAGCAGGGCCAGCAACAGCCCGATCGAGGGCTCGAAGATCGAGGCGAAGATGATCAGCAGGTAGAGCTCCGGCAACGCCGACCAGACCTCGATGAACCGCTGGAAGGCCAGGTCGACCTTGCCGCCCAGATAGCCCTGCACGGCACCGGCAAGCACCCCGATGGCCGTACCGATCACCGTCAGTGCCAGGGCGAACAGCACCGAGATGCGGAAGCCGTAGATCAGGCGTGCCGCCACGTCCCGGCCGCGATCGTCCGTGCCCAGCAGGTGGCGGCTGTTGGGAGCGGCCGGGTTCGGCTGTTCGTTGTAGTAGTCGATCGTGTCGAAGGAGAACGGGATCGGCGCCCGGATCGCCCAGCCGTCACGCTCGATCAACTCGATCACGTGCGGGTCGGTGTAGTCCGCCGGGGTGGCGAAATCCCCGCCGAAACGCGTTTCCGCGTAGTCGTTCCAGAGCGGAAACAGGAGTTCGCCCTGGTGCTTGACCAGCAGCGGGCGGTCGTTGGCGATCAGCTCCGCGCCGAGGCTGAGGACGAAAAGCGCGAGGAATATCCACAGGCTGAACCAGCCGCGACGATGGCGACGAAAGCGCTTCCAGGCGCGCTTCGCCGTGGAGACCTGTCCTTCGGCGCCGCTGCCCTTCGCGACGGCAGACTCCGCTCCGGCATCGACGATTGACATCTAACCCACCGCCTCGAAATGAATGCGCGGATCGACCCAGACGTAGACGAGATCCGACAGCAGCTTGCCGAACAGCCCGATCAGGCTGAACACGTACAGCGTGCCCAGCACGACCGGGTAGTCACGCTGCAATACGGCGTTGTAGGACAACAGGCCCAGCCCGTCGAGCGAGAAGATGGTCTCGATCAGCAGGCTGCCGGTGAAGAACGCGCCGATGAACGCCGCCGGGAAACCGGTGACGATCGGAATCAGCGCGTTGCGGAAGACGTGGCGGTAGAGTACCGTGCGCTCGGCCAGACCCTTGGCCCGCGCGGTGAGCACGTACTGCTTCCTGATCTCCTCGAGGAAGCTGTTCTTGGTCAGCATCGTCATCACGGCAAAGTTACCCACCACCATCGCGGTGATCGGCAGCACCAGGTGCCATAGGTAATCGAGGATCTTGCCCATCAGGGACAACTGTTCGAAGTTGTCCGAGGTCAGGCCACGCAGCGGGAACCACTGCACGAAGCTGCCACCGCCGAACAGCACCAGCAGGACCAGGCCCAGAACGAAACCGGGGATGGCATAGCCGACCAGGATGACCGTCGAGGTGATCGAGTCGAAGCGCGAGCCGTCGCGCACCGCCTTGGCCACCCCTAGCGGAATGGAGACCAGGTAGGTCAGCAGGAAGGTCCATATCCCGAGGCTGATCGAGACAGGCAGCTTCTCCGCGATCAACTCGCCCACGCTGCGCTGGTAGAAGTACGACTCGCCCAGGTCGAAGGTGAGGTAGTTGCCGACCATCTCGCCGAAGCGTTTCCAGGCCGGCTGGTCGAATCCGTAGAACTCGCGGAACTCCTCGATCTGTTCGGCGTCCAGCCCCTGCTCTCCGCGGTAGAGCCCCTCGGTGAGCGCACCGCCCGACTCCGCCCCGCTGCCGTCGGCCGCGCCCTTGAGCTGCATCATCAACTGCTCGACCGGGCCGCCGGGAACGAACTGGATGACGGCGAACGAAATCAGCAGGATCCCGAACAAGGTCGGGATCATCAGCGCCAGCCGCTTGAGGATGTACGGCCCCATCTAGGGCGTGCCTCCCGGGGCCGAAGGATTCGGCAGAGGATCGGTCTCGCGACAATTCTCGATGCACACGACGCGGCGCTCGACCTGCCCGCCACAACCGACGTAGCACTGGTCGAATCCCTCCTGGCAGCCGCAAGGCTCGTTGCAATGCTGGTCGATCACCCGCTTGCGGATCGTTGCCCGATCGGGGGCGGCAGGCGGGACCGGCGGGTCGTCGTAGAACCGGTCCGTGTACCAGAACGGACCCGGGTAGCCGTAATAGAACGGATGGTGGTAGTAGCCGAAGTTCAGGGCGTGATCGAGTTGGTAGAACTGGCGCTCGCGCATGTAGCGTTGCCGTTCAACCTCGTAGCGCTTCAGCGCTTCTTCGAAGGCGGCGTCGGCCCGCGGCTCGATGCCGGCGATGCAGGCCTCGCGTCGCGACTGGCAGTCGGCCTGACAGGCCTTCATTTCCACGTGACAACCCTGGAGGCAGGCCATGCCCGCCTCGGTCGCCGGCGGAACGTAGCGCACCTCCGTGGCATAGCGGGGGGAGGCACAGGCCGAAAGGACCAGTGCGGATGCCGCGAGGAGAAACGCGCCCCGCCAGGGTCCCGCCCATCGCCGACAGATGCTTTTCGCCTTCATTGCCCTCGCCCTCCCTTCAGAGTTCGGTCACGTCGTTGACCACCGGACCAGTCTGCGCCTCGGGGTGGGTCTGCCACCAGGTCTGCAGCACCCAATCCATCGCACTGTAATAGCGCGGCAATGGCCGATCGTGGTAGCCGAAGCGGTTCCACCACGCCAGCCGGTGCGAGCCGATGTACCAGTTCGGCACCAGGTATTCGTTCCACAGCAGCACGCGATCGAGCGCGTGGCAGGCCGTGACCAGTGCCCCGCGATCCTTCGCGTAGATCACCGCCTCTATCATGGCATCCACCACGGGATTGTCGATCCCGCAGTAGTTGCGTGATCCCTCGCGTTCGGCCGCCTGCGATCCGAACATGTCGCGCAGTTCGTTGCCCGGCGACTGCGACTGGCCGTAGGAAATGACCGTCATGTCGAAGTCGAAGCGGTTCATGCGCCGCTGGTAGAGCGCGACGTCGATCGTGCGGTAGGACACGTCCACGCCCAGGCGGCGCAGGCTGTAGGCATAAGGGGCGACGATGCGCTCGAACCCCTTCTGCGCCAGCATGATCTCGAAGGCGAACCGCTCGCCGTCGGCATTGCGCAGCACCCCGTCGACAACCTCCCAGCCTGCCTCGGCGAGCAGTCGCTGTGCCTCGATCAGGTGCGCACGCTGCGCCTCGGGGTCCGGCGCGTCGGGCACCTGGTGGGGGCGCTCGAACAATGCCGGGGGCAGTTGTTCCCGATGCGGCTCGAGCAGTTCGAGTTCGCGGCCTTCCGGCACCCCGGTGGCCGCCAGTTCGCTGTTGGCGAAATAGCTGTCACAGCGACTGTACTGCCCGTAGAACAGGTGGGTGTTAGACCACTGGAAATCGAAGGCGAGGTTCAGGGCCCGGCGTACACGGCGGTCGGTGAACAGACGCCGGCGGGTGTTCATCGCGAACCCCTGCATGCCCGCATTGTTGTGGTGGGGAATCTCCCGCCGACGAATGCGACCTTCCTCGAAGGCTTGTCCCTGGTGGGCCCGCGCCCAGCGCTTCGAGTTGGTCTCGTGGAAAACATCGAACTCGCCGGCCTTGAAGGCCTCCAGCGCCACCGTCTCGTCCTTGTAGTACTTGAAGGTCAGATGCCGGAAATTGAACATTCCCCGACGCACTCCGAGATCGCGTGCCCAGTAGTCGTCGCGTCGACGATATCGGATGTCCCGCCCGAAGTTGATCTGCTCGATCTCGTAGGGACCGCTTCCCACCAGGGGCGTGCGTGAATGCTTGGCAAAATCGACCGATTCCAGGGAGCGGCGCGAGAGTACCGGCAACTCACCGATGATCAGGTGCAGCTCGGGATTCAAGCGCCTGAAATCGAAACGGACGTGCCGGGGATCAACGACCGTCACGCCCTCGACGTCTCCCCAGTAGTGGCGATAGCGCGGATGGGCGTCCTCGCCCACCAGCGTCTCGAAGCTGAAAGCCACGTCCCGGGCGGTAACCGGCGTGTCGTCGGCAAAGCGAGCATCCGGATTGATCCGGAACGTGACCGACAGGCCGTCGTCGGCCAGATCCATGCGATCGGCGAGCAGACCGTAGGCCGAGAAGGGCTCGTCCCAGGCACGCGCCACCAGCGTGTCGAACAGCAGGTTGTTGGTCCCGGCCGCCGCCAGCCCCTTGAGCACGAACGGGTTGAGGGAGTCGAAGGTGCCGAAGACCGACATCGCCAGCTCGCCTTCCCGCGGCGCCCCGGGATTGACGTAGCCGAAGTGCGACAGCTCGGCGTCATAGGCCGGCTCATAGCCCAGTGCCGTGGCAAAGCCCGCTGCAGACGCCACGCCGGGCAGGAAACAGGCGCCCAGCAACCCGCCGGCCCGGCAGAGAAAGACGCGACGTCCGGGCAGGGCAATACCCGTCAAACGGCCATCGGCGGGCAATTCCTTCCCGGGGTCCGACGGCGGGTGTCCGGATTTGGGGTGCTTGTTCCTCATCAGGCGAATACAATACGGTGAAAGTCCAACCTAGACCAAGGGAAAACAGGAGAGACACATGGGATTCCTATCCGGCAAGCGCGCCCTGATCACGGGCATTGCCAACAACCGCTCGATCGCCTTCGGCATCGCCGAGGCCATGCACCGCGAAGGGGCCGAGCTGGCCTTCACCTACCTCAACGACCGCTTCAAGCCGAAGGTCGAGAAGGCGACGAAGGATCTGGGTTCCTCCATCTACCTGCCCTTCGACGCGACCGACGACGCGCAGGTCGAGGCACTGTTCCCGGCGCTGGCCGAGCACTGGCCGGAGGGCGTGGACATCGTCATTCACGCCATGGCCTTCGCTCCGCGCGAGGCGCTCGACGGGGATTTCCTCGACGGCATGTCCCGCGAGGCCTTCGCCCAGGCACACGACGTGTCGGCCTACTCGCTGGCCGCTCTGGCCAAGGCCGGGGAAAAGCACATCCGCGACGAGGGGGCCCTGCTGACCCTGAGCTACCTCGGCGCCGAGCGGGTCATGAAGAACTACAACGTCATGGGCGTGGCCAAGGCCTCGCTGGAAGCCACCGTGCGCTATCTCGCCGGGTCGCGACTGGGCCAGCGCGGCATTCGGGTCAACGCCATCTCCGCCGGGCCGATCAAGACGCTGGCGGCCTCCGGCATCGGCGACTTCAAGGGCTTTCTCGACTACGTGGCCACCAACGCCCCGCTCAAACGCAACGTGACCATCGAGCAGGTAGGAAACACTGCCGCCTTCCTCTGCTCCGACCTGGCCTCGGGCATCACCGGCGAGAACGTGCACGTCGATTCCGGCTACTTCATCACCGGCATGGGCGAGTGCGGCAAGGACTAGGTCCACACCCTGTCGGACCACGAAAAGGGGCGCCCGAGGGCGCCCTTTTTTTCGTGCCATCCGACCGGCTGAATCCGGGTTCCGGGCGGCGGCGCCCCCCGATTAACCCAGTATTTTTATAAACAACCACTGGGTAGCAGCCAAAAAGTTTGATTGGCTGGCGACATCTTTCGGGTCCAACATAATGAACAAAGGGAATATCAGAAAAACAGCATTTACTGGAGGAGATTGATGACGACTGCCAGCCTGAAAAGCGTCTTCCATTTCGGCGAGGAAATCGAGGGTTACCCCGTTCGGGTGATCAACGAGCGAGAGGCCCGCGCGGCCGCCGGCTTGCTTGCCCTGTTCGCCGGCTTCGCCTTCGCCCAGGCCTACCTCACCGGAAACTTCATGTGGGAGCGCCTGCTGATCATCGCCTTCTCGCTCGAGTTCGGTATCCGAGTGCTCGTCAACCCGCAGTACGCGCCGTTCATGATCCTGGGCCGGCTGATCACGCGCAACCAGGAAGTCGAGTACGTCGGCGCCCCGCAGAAGCGGGTGGCCTGGTCGATCGGGCTGCTCATCGCCGCCATCATGATCTGGGTGGTGTTCGTCGAGGCGAACACGGGCCTGATGAACCTGGTCGGCTGTTCCGCCTGCCTGCTGTTCCTGGCCTTCGAGTCGGCCTTCGGCATCTGCCTGGGCTGCGCGGCCTACAACCTGCTCACCGGCCAGAAGGCACAGCTCTGCCCGGGTGGCGCCTGCCGGATCAAGCAGCTCGAGCCCATCCAGCGCGTCAAGTGGTGGCAGGTGATTCTCGTCGTGGCATTCTTTGCCCTGCTGTGGTCCATTCCCGAGTACAACCTCTGGAACATCCAGGACAACGTCGAAGTGGACGACTCCAACTTCGACACCATCGACCTCGACAGCCTCTCGTACTGAGATCGCGCCGTCAGCCGACACGAAAAAGCCCGCCGACCCCGGCGGGCTTTCTTTTGGTTGATACGCGGACGTCGTCGCGAGCCGGTCAGCCCCGCTCGGCGGACGTCGCCCCTTCCTCGCCCTCCTCGAAGCGCGTGTCGGTCAGGACTCGATCCTCGCCCCGCAGGCGGGCAACCACCACCGCACCGGTGGCATCGCTATAGACGTTCACCGACGTCCGGACCATGTCGAGTACACGGTCCACCACCAGCAGCAGCCCCATCGCCTCCAGCGGCAGCCCAAGCACGCCCAGGATCAGGGCAATCGCCACCAGGCTCGCCGAGGGCACAGCGGCCACCCCGATGGAGGTCACCAGCGCGAGCACGACGATCAGCACCTGCATCGACAGCGAGAGGTCCACGCCGTAGGCCTGGGCGATGAACAGCACGGCGGCGCATTCGTACAGCGCGGTGCCGTCCATGTTGATCGTCGCGCCCAGTGGCAGGACGAACGAGGCAGTCTCCCGGGACACCCCGGCCCGCTGGGTCAGCGCGTTGAGAGTGACCGGCAGGGTGCCGGCCGACGAGCTGGTGGAGAAGGCCACCAGCAGGGCGGGCCAGATGGCGCGCATGAACAGGATCGGCGAACGCCGGGCCACCAGCCATAGCACCAGGGGCAACACCACCAGGGCGTGGATGGCCAGCCCCAGCACCACCGCCAGGAAGAAGTCCAGCATGGGCAGGAGCACCGACAGGCCGCTCTCGGCGATCACGCCGGCCACCAGGGCGAACACCCCGATGGGCGCGACCCGCATCACCCAGTGGGTGATCTGGATCATGACGTCCTGCACGCCGGCCCAGAAGTCCTTGACCACCTGCCGGCCGGGCGAGGTCACGCGGGTCAGGGCGATGCCGAACAGGACCGAGAAGAAGATCAGGCCGAGCATCTGGGCATTGGCCCCGGCCTCGACGATGTTCGCCGGCACCATCTCGCGCAGGATGTTGAAGAACCCGCTGAGCTCCTGTCCCTCGAGCCGCCCGCTGACCTCCTCGCCGATCGGCGGCAGTTCGACGGTCTGCGACAGGGGCTGCCCACCCGAAATGCCCGGCTGGTACAGGTTCATCACCAGCAACGCGGTGGTCACCGCCATGGTGGTCGAGAATACGTAGTAGATGACGGTCCGACCGGCCATCATCCCGACCCCGCCGGCACTGCCCATGCTGGCCACGCCCGTGATGATCGATGCGGTGATCAGCGGCACGATCAGCATCTTCAGCGCATCGAGAAAGAGCCCGCCCACGAAGGCATAGATGCTGCCGAGCGGGATGCCGGCCGCCTCGGTGCCGAAGACGCTGCCGACGAGAAATGCCGCCAGCAGCGCGCCCAGAATCTGCCAGTGCAAGGCCATGCCGCTACTCCCCGGCGACCGCCCGCCTCACGGGCGGCGCATGTCGTCTCTAGTCGATCGCCCGCTCGCGAATGTTCACATCCGCCTCAGCGCGCAGCGAGCGCATGAAGGTGGCGATCAGTCGATCGGACTGGTTGGCCTCGAGCTGCCTGGCCATCAACTGGCGGGCCTCGGCGTCGAGCTCTGTCGGCTCGCCTGCCCGGACACCCGAGAGCCGCAGCACGACGCGATCACCGTTGCGCAGGGTGGTAACCGCGCTGGCCACCGCATCGGACGCCGGCGGCGTCATGCCGAAGGCAGCCTGCAAGGCCTCGACGGGCATCTGCTCGTCCGACTCCCCACGCTGGTACCAGCCCGCCTCGACCCAGTCGGCCGCCGGCTCGTCCGCCACGACCTGCGAGGGGTCGCTGCCGTCATCGAGCGCCGCACGCATCGATTCGGCCATCTCGCCCATCGCCTCGTCGATCGCGTCACGCTCCCACTGCTCACGCACCTGCGCCTCGACTTCCTCGAACGGCAGCGGTTGGGCCTCGCGGTAGTCCTCGACTCGCACGACGACCCCATGACTGGATCCGATCTCGATCAACTGGCTGTTGAAACGCTCCTCGAGCACGCCCTCGTCGAAGGCCGCGTCGCGCACGCCCGCATGCTGGCCGATGCCATCACCCGAATCACGACTGACCCAGCCGCTCTGCTCGATCGGCAGGCCGATGGCCTCCGATGCCGGCACGAGGCTGTCGGGCTGTTCGTAGCTCACGCTCGCCAGTTCCTCGGCCGCATCGTAGTAGGCGCGCTCCGCGGCATCCTGGCGCAGATCCTCGAGCAACTCGCCCCGGACCTCCTCCAGCGGCGGCACGGCCGCCTCCTCGACGTCGTAGACCTCGATCAGGTGCCAGCCGAAGCGTGTGCGCACCGGCTCGCTGATCTCGCCCTCCCCGAGAGACGCCAGCGCCTGGTCGAAGGATTCGGCAATGTCACCTTCCCGGACGCGACCCAGGTCACCGCCTTCGTCACGGGAGCTGGTGTCGTCGGAGAGCTCGGCGGCCTTCTCGGCGAAACTCGCTTCGCCCGAGACGATGGTCGCACGCGCCTGCTCAAGGCTCTCGCGGGCCGCATCGACATCGGCGGCATCCGCATCGTCGGGCAACTGAATCAGGATGTGCCGGACCCGCTTGGCCTCTTCCCCTTCCTGGCGAGCCTTGTAGTCCTCGTAGGCGCTCGCGAGAGCCGCCTCCGAAATATCCTGCGAGGCGGCGAGACGCTCGGGGGTGATCTCGATGTAGGCGAGTCGCACCTGCTCTGGACGTTCGAACGTCTCGGCGTGCTCCTCGTGGTAGGCACGCAAATCGGCCTCGTCGGGCTCGGGAAGCGACTCGGCCACCTGCTCGCGGTCGATCCGGATCAGGCCGACCTCCCGCGACTGGTCGCGCAGGGCGACCAGTTGACGCACCTCGGGGTCGGTGACGAACGCGCTGCCGATCAGGGCCCGGTCGAGCGTGTTGAACAGCTGGTCGCGACGAACGTCGTTCTCGAACTGCTCCACGCTCATACCCTGCTGGGCCAGACGACGCTCGTAGGTTTCCCGATCGAACCCGCCATCGGCATGAAACGCCGAAATGCCCCGAATCACCGCGGCCACGCGGTCGTCGGGCACGACGTATCCCTGCTCCCGAATGAAGCTGACCAGCAGCCGCTCGTTGATGATCTCGTCGAGCACCTGGCGCTTGAGCCCCATCTCCTCGAACATCTCCGCGGTCAGTTGCTCGTCACTTTCGGCAATCAACTGTGCGCGGCGTTCGGCAAAGGCCCGGTCGAGCTCACGCGCAGTGATCTCCTCGCCATCGACCTCGGCAACCGTGGGATCGCTTCCCCCGCCCATGTATTCACCGACACCCCAAAGCATGAACGGGATGCTGATCAAACCAACGATCACATAAGCGAGCCAGCCGCGAATCTTCTCGCGGATATCCATCAACATGTCTTCTTCACTCCCCGTGCGGGTCTGTCTTTCGATCCGGGACCAGCCGTGTCCCCTGGTCGGCACGGCCATGGGCGTGCCCATGACCCTGAACGCCCGGCATGATAGCAGGGCTTGGCGGCCTCACCCATCGCCATCCCGTTAGTCGGCCGACATCTCGCGTAGCTGCCATCGGTGAAACCACGTCGGAATGCCGGGCACGCGGGGCAGGCAGACAAAAAGAAAGGGGCGTTGCCGCCCCTTTTCCGTGAGTGCGCCGACCGGTTCCGTGCCGGTGCGCACCCGAGTAAACCTGACCGTCGGATCAGTTGACCGCGTCTTTCAGGCCCTTGCCTGCCTTGAACGACGGCAGCTTGGAAGCCTTGATGTTGATCGTCTCGCCGGTACGCGGGTTGCGACCGGTACGGGCCTCGCGCTCGCGAACGAGGAAGGTGCCGAAGCCGACCAGCGTGACCTGATCGCCCTTCTTCAGCGCGCCACCAACGGCGTCGATGAAACCGTCCAGGGCACTCGCGGCCGCCGACTTGGAAATATCAGCATTAGCGGCCATCGCATCGATCAGTTCAGATTTATTCATACCTTGTCATCCCTTGGTGAAAAAAGTGTCTGCTCGGGTTCCGGCCCAACGCGCGTCAAAATCACTACGCGGCGCGGCTGGCCACCGCACGGAAACAGCGTCATCAGTTATACAAGTGCGACCTTTGGGCTGTCAACACGCAAGTGGCCCGCCGGAAAGGGCTTGGTGGCGCGATTACAACGCTTGTCCGGACGAGTGTCCCCATTTGGCATGAAGGACAAGCTCGTCCCCCGGCCCGCTGCCCTTCCCGATCCAGACAAAAAACGCCCCGGCGAAACCGCTGGGGCGTCCGAGTCGAGAGGCGGTGCCAAGGCAGCACCGCAGCCCCTCACACGAGGTTAATGGGCCATGCTCTTGCCCTTGCCCCCGCGCTTTTTCTTCTCGATCAGGCCGACGTCGCCGGCTGGCGTGGTCTCGTTCGGCATCGGCATCCGTGTCAGCGCTGCCTCCAGCACCTGGTCGATCCAGCGTACCGGCCGGATGTCGAGCTTCTTCTTGATCTGCTCGGGAATCTCGACCAGATCCTTGCGGTTCTGCTCGGGGATCAGCACCGTCTCGAGGCCGCCGCGCTGGGCCGCCAGCAGCTTCTCCTTGAGTCCGCCGATGGGCAGCACCTCGCCGCGCAGGGTGATCTCGCCGGTCATGCCGACAGCCGCCTTGACCGGAATCCCGGTCAGCGCCGAAACGATCGCGGTGCACATCGCGCTGCCTGCCGACGGGCCATCCTTCGGTGTCGCGCCTTCCGGCACGTGCACGTGGATGTCGCTCTTCTGGTTGAAGTCCGGATCGATGCCCAGTGTGTCGGCACGGGCGCGCACGACCGTCAACGCGGCCTGGATGGACTCCTGCATGACCTCGCCGAGCTTGCCGGTGTACTTGAGGTTGCCCTTGCCCGGCACCGTGGTCGCTTCGATGGTCAGCAGATCGCCACCCACCTCGGTCCACGCAAGCCCGGTGACCTGGCCCACCTGGTCGGTCTCCTCCGCGCGACCGAAGTCGAAACGCTGCACGCCGAGGTACTTGTCGAGGTTCTTCGGCGTGACCGAAACCCCCTTCTTGTCCCTGGCGGTGATCAGTTCGCGGACCACCTTGCGGCAGATCTTCGCCAGCTCGCGCTCGAGATTGCGCACGCCCGCCTCGCGGGTGTAGTGACGAATGATGTCGCGGATGGCGTTGTCGCTGACCTTGAGCTCGCCCTCCTTCAGACCGTTGGCCTTGACCTGCTTGGGCAGCAGGTAGCGCTTGGCGATCTCGGTCTTCTCGTCCTCGGTGTAGCCGGCGATGCGGATGGTCTCCATCCGGTCGAGCAGCGGTCCGGGAATGTTGTAGCTGTTCGCCGTGCAGACGAACATCACCTCGGAGAGGTCGATGTCGACGTCCATGTAGTGGTCGGCGAAGGCCTTGTTCTGCTCGGGATCGAGCACCTCGAGCATGGCGGCCGCCGGGTCGCCACGGAAGTCGGAGGCCATCTTGTCGATCTCGTCGAGCAGGATCAGCGGGTTCCTGGTGCCGACCTTGGTCAGTGCCTGGACGATGCGACCCGGCAACGCGCCGACGTAGGTACGCCGATGGCCGCGGATCTCGGCATCGTCACGCACGCCCCCCAGGGCGATGCGGCCGAACTTGCGGTTGGTGGCCTTGGCGATCGACTGGCCCAGCGAGGTCTTGCCCACGCCCGGGGGCCCAACCAGGCAGAGGATCGGGCCGGCCATCTTGCGCACGCGCGTCTGGACCGCGAGATACTCGATGATCCGCTCCTTGACCTTCTCCAGGCCGAAGTGATCGGCCTCGAGCACTGCCTCGGCGGCCTCGAGATCGTGCTTGATGCGCGTGCGCTTCTTCCACGGCACGGCCACCATCCAGTCGAGATAACTGCGGACCACGGACGCCTCGGCGGACATCGGCGACATCATCTTGAGCTTGTTGAGCTCGGACCTGGCCTTATCGCGAGCCTCCTTGGTCATGCCCGCCTTCTCGATCTTGTCCTCCAGCTCGTCGAGCTCGTTGCCACCGTCCTCGAGCTCGCCGAGCTCCTTCTGGATGGCCTTCATCTGCTCGTTGAGGTAGTACTCGCGCTGGCTCTTTTCCATCTGCTGCTTGACGCGGCCACGGATGCGCCGCTCGACCTGCAGCGTGTCGATCTCGGACTCGATCAGCATCATCAGCCGCTCGATGCGCTCGCGCAGGTCGATCATCTCGAGGATCGATTGCTTCTCGTCGATGCCAAGCGCCATGTGGGCAGCGATGGTGTCGGCCAGGCGCGAGACGTCGTCGATGCCGGACAGCGAAGTCAGCACCTCCGGTGGCGTCTTCTTGTTGAGCTTCACGTAGCTCTCGAACTGGTTGAGCAGAGCACGGGCCTCGAGCTCGATCTCGCGCTCGTCGGCACCGGCCGGTGCCGCGATAGACTGCACCGCGGCGGTCAGGTGCCCGTCGTGCTCCTGGACGGAAGAAAGCTCCACCCGCTCGATCCCCTCGACGAGCACCTTGATGGTGCCGTCCGGAAGCTTGTGCAACTGCAGGATCGAGGCCAGCGTGCCCACGCCGTGCAGGTCCTCGACGCCCGGATCGTCCTTTTCCGCATCCTTCTGGGCGACCAGAAGCAACTGCTTGCTGCCCTTGACCGCCTCGTCCAGGGCCGCGACCGACTTGGGTCGCCCGACGAACAGCGGGATGACCATGTGCGGGTACACCACGACATCACGCAGAGGCAGCACGTCGACCTGTCGCGGTGTCGCCGGGACGTTTTCGGAAGAATGTTCGAAGTCAGTCATGTTT
This sequence comes from Guyparkeria sp., assembly GCF_041687595.1. NCBI lineage: Bacteria > Pseudomonadati > Pseudomonadota > Gammaproteobacteria > Chromatiales > Thioalkalibacteraceae > Guyparkeria > Guyparkeria sp. The sequence goes on from NZ_JAWLBP010000004.1 coordinate 49,018, forward strand.
CGGTATACCTGTGACGCCCTGAGGGCGGTGTATTCGGGAAAGACCCGCGTCGGAACGGGAATCGACTTGCTTTAGACGTATGACCGGAGAATAGCTTTTCAACCCGGCATTTTCAGTGCCTCGGCACGGCGGCCGGACACGAAAACACCCCGCTGGGCGGGGTGCTCGAGGATCGGATCATCGATGGATCGCTGCCGGAAAATCAGCGATCCGACGACGCCTTGTCACGCGCGGCGGAAGAGGCGCTCTCGCCCCCGCCCTGCTGCCGGTCGCTCTGGTAGACAAGGTAGGGATCCGACTCGCCTCGGACCACTGCACCGTCGACGACCACCTTCTCGACGTTTTCCAGCGACGGCACCTCGTACATGGTATCGAGCAGGATGTGCTCCATGATGGTCCGCAGGCCGCGCGCGCCGGTGCGCCGCCGTATGGCCTTCTTGGAGATCTCGCGCAGCGCATCCTCGCGGAACTCCAGCTCGACGTCCTCCATCTCGAACAGGCGCTCGTACTGCTTGGTCAGCGCGTTCTTCGGCTCGGTCAGGATGCGGATCAGCGCGTCCTCGTCGAGCTCGGTGAGCGTGGCGATCACCGGCAGGCGGCCGATGAACTCCGGGATCAGGCCGAAGCGGGTCAGATCCTCGGACTCGATCTGCGCCATGAGCTGGTCCGTGGCCTGCTGGTCAAGCTCGGACTTCACCTCGGCCGAGAAGCCGATACCGCCCTTCTCGACGCGCTGGCGAATGATCTGCTCAAGCCCCGCGAACGCCCCGCCACAGATGAACAGCATGTTGCTGGTATCGATCTGGACGAACTCCTGCTGCGGGTGCTTGCGTCCGCCTTGCGGCGGCACCGATGCGGTGGTGCCCTCGATCATCTTCAGGAGCGCCTGCTGAACGCCCTCGCCGGAGACATCGCGGGTGATCGACGGGTTCTCCGACTTGCGGGTGATCTTGTCGATCTCGTCGATGTAGATGATGCCGTGCTGGGCCTTCTCGACGTCGTAGTCGCAGCGCTGCAGCAGTTTCTGCAGGATGTTCTCGACGTCCTCGCCCACGTAACCCGCCTCCGTGAGCGTGGTCGCGTCGGCGATGGTGAAGGGCACGTCCAGCACGCGGGCAAGTGTCTGCGCCAGCAAGGTCTTGCCGGACCCGGTCGGGCCGATCAACAGGATGTTCGACTTCGACAGCTCGACGTCGCCATCCTCCTCACCCCGACGGCGCTCGCCGAACAGGTTCAGCCGCTTGTAGTGGTTATAGACGGCCACGGCCAGCGCGCGCTTGGCCTGCATCTGGCCGATGACATACTCGTCGAGGGCCGCCACGAGCTCGTGCGGTGTCGGCAAGCGGGTCGGACCGCCTTCACCCTCGGCCTCCACTTCCTCACGCAGGATGTCATTACACAACTCGACGCACTCGTCGCAGATGAAGATGTTCGGACCGGCGATGAGTTTCTTCACCTCGTCCTGGCTCTTGCCGCAGAACGAGCAGATCAGATCCTGCGTGTCTTTCGTCTTGTCAGCCATTGCTGTTCTCGTCGAACCTCTTGGGTCGGGCCTGCACCGTCACGCGGGGCAACTGGCCGGCTGAATGGCGGCACGGGTGCCGGAAGCGCCCGGTCGGCGGGGGCCTCAAACGGCTTGACCCGCTTCCTTGCGGCTGGTCAGCACCTTGTCCACCAGATTGTAGTCACAAGCTTCAAGCGCCGTCATGAAGTTGTCGCGATCGGTGTCACGCTCCAACTCCTCGAGGCTACGGCCGGTGTGGTGGGCCAGGATCGTGTTGAGCCGCTCACGCAACTTGATGATCTCCTCGGCGTGGATCTTGATGTCGGAGGCCTGACCCTGAAAGCCGCCCAGGGGCTGGTGGATCATGACCCGCGAGTTCGGAAGCGCGTAGCGCTTGCCCTCCGCCCCGCCAGCGAGCAGGAACGATCCCATGCTGGCCGCCTGGCCGATGCACAGCGTCGAGACGTCCGGCTTGATGAACTGCATGGTGTCATAGATCGCCATGCCGGCGGTCACGACGCCCCCCGGGGAATTGATGTAGAGATGGATATCCTTGTCCGGGTTCTCCGACTCCAGGAACAGGAGCTGGGCGACGATCAGGTTCGCCATGTGATCCTCGATGGGCCCGATGACGAAGATCACGCGCTCCTTGAGGAGGCGCGAATAGATGTCGTAGGCCCGCTCGCCCCGGGAGCTCTGCTCGACGACCATCGGCACGAGGGCATTCATTTCCGGCTGTCCGCCACTCAAGCGATCAAACGCCTCTTTCATTCATCACCTCAACACGGTTCAGGCCGCCCGTGGGCGGCCTAGGTCAGTAGGGTATCTCGATGCCGGGGCGCGAGCCGCGGGGCAATCAGCCCTGCGGATTCATCAGTTCCTTGAACGGAACCGTCTTCTCGCTGACCTTGGCCTTGTCGAGAATATGCTCGACCGCCTGTTCTTCAAGAACGACGGTACGGGCATTGCTCATCATCTGGTGGTCGCCCTTGTAGTGTGCCACCACTTGCTCCGGCTCGTCGTAGGCCGCGGCAATCTCGTTGATGAACTCGTCGACGCGGGCGTCGTCCGGCTTGAGATCGGCGTCCTTGACCACTTCCATGATCACCAGGCCCATGCGGACACGCTTCTCGGCCTGCTCGCGGAACAGCGACGGGTCGAGCTGGCTGGCATCCGCCTGCGGCATCTGGTTGCGGACGAACTGGTCACGCATGTTCACGGCCTCGTCGTCGATCAACGACGACGGCACGTCGAACTCGAGCGAGTCGGTCAGGGCCTCGATGGTGCGGTCCTTGTTGCGACGACGCATGGTCTGCTTCAACTCGCGTTCCATGTTCTCGCGGACGTCCTCGCGGAGCTTCTCGGCCGACTCGGCGCCGAACTTCTTGGCGAACTCGTCGTCGACCTCGGGCAGATCCTGCTCCTCGACCTTGGTCGCCTCGATCTCGAACTCGGCGGTCTTGCCGGCCAGGTGCTCGGCCTGGTAGTCCTCGGGGAAGTTCACCTCGATGGTGACCGGCTCGCCCGGCTTGATGCCCTTCAGCCCCTTCTCGAAGTCCGGCAGCATCTGGCCTTCACCCAGAATCACCTCGACATCCTCGGCAGAACCGCCCTCGAAGACCTCGCCGTCGATCTTGCCGACGAAGTTGATGGTGACCTTCTCGCCCTTGCGCGCCTTGTGGCGAACCTTCTTCCAGCCCGCGTTCTGCTTGCGCAGGGTGTCGATCATCTCGTCGACATCCTCGTCGGTGACTTCGCTGGTCAGCGTCTCGATCTTGAGTTTGGACAGGTCGCCCAGCTCGATTTCCGGGTAGACCTCGACGGCAGCAACGAACTTCAGCGCCTCGCCGGCCGCGCCCTCGACGGACTCGATGCTCGGCTGGCCGGCCACGCGCAGTTCCTTTTCCTCGACGGCCTTCTGGAAGCTCTGGCCCATGACCTCGCTGACCACGTCGTCACGCACCCGACCGGCGTACTGCATCCGGATAACCGACAGCGGCGCCTTGCCCGGGCGGAACCCGTCGATGCGCACGCGACCGCGCATGTCCTTGAGCCTTTTTTCGACCTGCTCGTCGATCTCGTTGGCGGGAACCTCGATTTCCAGGCGACGGGTCAGGCCCTCGGCCGGCTGCAATTCAACCTGCATGGATGTCATACCTCAAAAGAAACGAATGTCTGAATGTTCCGGTCCGGCCGCCGTCCGCGGCCGGACAAATCACGGGAATCTGGTGCGAGAGGAGAGACTCGAACTCTCACGCCGTAAGGCGCTGGAACCTAAATCCAGTGCGTCTACCAATTCCGCCACTCTCGCCGGGGCTACCAATCAAAGCGCGCCAGTATACCGGAGGCGTACCCGCGCCCAAAGCTGGCGGGAAATCCCGCGCCGTGACGAGGCTTCGTCCGGCCGGGACATAGGGCCGTCAGAACGGCAGGCCAGGCATGCGCCCCTTCATGGCGCGCATCATCTTCTTCATGCCGCCGCCGGACAGCTTCTTCATCATGTCGCGCATGTCGCGGTACTGCTTGAGCAGGCGGTTGACGTCCTGCACCTGCATGCCCGAACCGTTCGCGATCCGGCGCTTGCGCGAGCCCTTGATGATGTCGGGGCGCTGGCGCTCACCGGGCGTCATCGAGTCGATGATGGCGATCATGCGCTTGATGTCCTTGTCGTCGATGTGCTTCTGCGCATCGGCACCGAGCTTGCCCATGCCGGGCAACTTGTCCATCAGGCCGCCCATGCCGCCCATCTTGAGCATCTGGTTGAACTGGTCGCGCATGTCCTCGAGCGTGAACCCCTTGCCGGAGCGCACCTTGTCGGCCAGCGCTTTGGCCTTGTCGGCATCGACGGTTTCCTGCGCCTGCTCCACCAGCGAGACGACGTCACCCATCCCGAGGATGCGCGAGGCGATCCGGTCGGGGTGGAACGGCTCGAGCGCGTCGAGCTTCTCGCCCACGCCGAGGAACTTGATCGGCTTGCCGGTGACCTGCCGCACCGACAGAGCCGCCCCGCCCCGCGCGTCACCGTCGGCCTTGGTCAGGATCACGCCGGTCAGCGGCAACTGCTCGTGGAAGGCCTGCGCCGTGTTGGCCGCGTCCTGGCCGGTCATCGAGTCGACGACGAACAGCGTCTCGACCGGGTCGACCGCGCCGTGGATGCGGGCGACCTCGCCCATCATCTCCTCGTCGACGTGCAGGCGACCGGCGGTATCGACGATCAGCACGTCGTAGAACTTGAGCTCGGCCTCCTTGCGGGCGGCCTTCGCGATCTCGACCGGATCCTGTTCACTCGAGGACGGGAAGAAGTCGACGCCGACCTGCTTGGCCACCGTCTCGAGCTGATCGATCGCCGCCGGGCGATAGACGTCCGCGGAGACGACCAGCACCTTTTTCTTCTGGTTCTTTTTCAGCCAGCGGCCGAGCTTGCCTGCCGTGGTCGTCTTGCCCGCGCCCTGCAGGCCGGCCATCAGGATCACCGCCGGCGGGCGCGCGGCCAGGTCGAGCTCGGCGTTTTCCGAACCCATCAGGCGCGTCAACTCGTCGTTGACGATCTTGACGAACACCTGGCCCGGCTGGAGGCTCTTGGCCACCTCGGCGCCCACAGCGCGCTCGCGCACATCCTTGATGAACTCGCGCACCACCGGCAGGGCCACATCGGCCTCCAGCAGTGCCATGCGCACCTCGCGCAGGGCGTCCTTGATGTTGTCCTCGGTCAGGCGGCCCTGGCCCTTCAGGCCATCGAGCAGTCCACCGAGGCGTTTGGAGAGATTGTCAAACATGCGTCATCCACTCCTGCCCGTGTCGATCCGGGACCTTGGGGGCGACCGGGGCGCGCTTCAAGCGCTGCGGGAGGCGCGCTTGCGCTCGTTCTCGGTCAAGTGCTTCTTGCGGATCCGGACCGATTCGGGCGTGACCTCGACCAGCTCGTCATCATCGATGAACTCCAGCGCCTGCTCAAGCGTGTAGCGAATCGGCGGCGTCAGCGTCAGTGCCTCGTCGGTACCGGCGGCACGGACGTTGGTCAGCTTCTTGCCCTTGAGCACGTTGACGGTCAGGTCGTTATCGCGGGCATGGATACCCACCACTTCGCCTTCGTAGACCTCTTCGCCGTGACCGATCATCAGGCGACCACGATCCTGCAGGTTGTACAGGGCGTAGGCCAGCGCCTTGCCGGTATCCGAGGCGATCAGCACGCCGTTGATGCGCTGACCGACCATGCCCGGCTGGTACGGACCGTAGTGGTCGAATACCGAGAACATCAGGCCGGTGCCCTGGGTGGCGGTGAGGAACTCGGTGCGGAAGCCGATCAGGCCGCGCGACGGGATGATGAACTCCAGGCGCACGCGGCCCTGGCCGTCCGGCTCCATGTTGCGCATCTCGCCGCGGCGCAGGCCGAGCTTCTCCATGACCGCACCCTGGTGCTGCTCCTCGATGTCGACGACCAGTTGCTCGTACGGCTCCTGCTTCTCGCCGTCGACCTCGCGGACGATGACCTCGGGACGGGAGACACCCAGCTCGTAGCCCTCGCGGCGCATGTTCTCGATCAGCACCGACAGGTGCAGCTCGCCACGGCCGGAGACGCGGAACTTGTCCGGATCGTCGAGCTGCTCGACGCGCAGGGCGACGTTGTGCACCAGCTCACGGTCGAGGCGCTCGCGGATCTGGCGGCTGGTGAGGAACTTGCCCTCGCGGCCGGCGAACGGCGAGGTGTTGACCTGGAAGGTCATGGAGACGGTCGGCTCGTCGACGGTCAGAGCCGGCAGCGCCTCGACGTTTTCCGGATCGCAGAGCGTGTCGGAAATGTACAGCGGGTCGACGCCGGAGAAGGCAATGATGTCACCGGCCTGGGCCGAGTCGACCTCGACGCGGTCGAGACCGTGGAAACCCATGATCTGCAGGACGCGGCCGTTGCGCACCTCGCCCTCGCGGCCGACGACCTTCACCGGCGTGTTGGTCTTGACCCGGCCGCGCTTGATCCGGCCCACGCCGATCACGCCCACGTAGGAGTTGTAGTCGAGGCTCGATACCTGCATCTGGAACGGGCCATCCGGGTCGACGTCCGGGGCCGGGACGCGCTCGGCGATCGCCTCGAACAGCGGGGTCATGTCGCCCTCGCGGACATTCTCGTCGAGGCTGGCGTAGCCATTCAGCGCCGAGGCGTAGACGATCGGAAAGTCGAGCTGGTCGTCGCTTGCGCCCAGGCGGTCGAACAGGTCGAAGACCTCGTTGATGACCCAGTCCGGGCGCGCGCCCGGGCGGTCGATCTTGTTGATCACCACGATGGGCTTGAGACCGTGCTCGAAGGCCTTCTGGGTGACGAAGCGGGTCTGCGGCATCGGGCCGTCGACCGCGTCGACCAGCAGCAGCACCGAGTCGACCATCGACATGACCCGCTCGACCTCGCCGCCGAAGTCGGCGTGTCCCGGGGTGTCGACGATGTTGATGCGCCAGTCCTCGCCCTTGGGAGACTGCCACTTGATCGCCGTGTTCTTGGCCAGGATCGTGATGCCCCGTTCCTTCTCGATCTGGTTGGAGTCCATGACCCGCTCGCCGTGGTCGGCGCGGGCGTCGAGGGTGCCGGATTGCTGCAGGAGACGGTCGACCAGCGTGGTCTTGCCATGGTCGACGTGGGCGATAATGGCGATATTACGGAGATTGGCGATCACGAAATGCGGTCCAAGGGGTTGAAATAAGGGCGCGCAGTATAACCATAAACCGGCCCGATACCGAGGCGGATTCACCAAATCCTTCCCGCTGCCCTCGCTGCCTGCCCGGCATGGCGCATCCTCGCCGGCCATCCTGCCGTGGAAGATGGAGGAGCGTGACGACAATCTCCACAGCGAGCACATCCGCCAGATCGTCCGACCGAACGATCTTTGATGGCGAATGATAGACTTTAATGAGTATCGACAGGCATGAGACACGGGGAGCGCAATGTCCGATCGGCTGGCATTCACGAAGATGCAGGGACTGGGCAACGACTTCATGGTGATCGACGCGATCAGCCATGATGTCGACCCTGATCGCCTACTCACCGCGGAGCGCATCCGCCGCTGGTCCGACCGACATTTCGGCATCGGCTTCGATCAGCTACTACTGGTCGAGCCGGCGCGCGGCCGCGGCATGGATTTCCGCTACCGCATCTTCAATGCCGACGGCGGCGAGGTGGAGCAGTGCGGTAATGGCGCACGCTGCTTCGCCCGCTTTGTGGCCGAACGCGGCCTGACGGAGCGGAAGGACATCCGGGTCGAGACCGCCGGCGGGCCCATCGTGCTCAGCCTCACCGACGACGGGCGGGTCCGCGTCGACATGGGACGCCCCCGCTTCGAGCCCGAGACCATTCCGTTCAAGCCGCCGATCACCGAAACGGCCCCACCCTACTCGCTGATGCTCAGCGGCCGGCCCGGAGGGATCGGTCAGGTTCGCGCAGACGTGGTTTCCATGGGCAACCCGCATGCCGTCATTCAGGTCGACGACCTCGACCGCTTCCCGGTGGTGGAGGTCGGGGCGGCGATCGAGTCCCACCCGGCGTTTCCCCGCCGGGTCAACGCCGGATTCGTCCAGCAACTGGGCCCGAATCACATCCGTCTGAGGGTCTTCGAGCGCGGCACGGGCGAAACGCTGGCCTGCGGCACGGGTGCCTGCGCCGCCGTGGCGACCGGGATCCATGCCGGGCGCCTTCGGTCACCATGCCGGGTCGAGTTGCGTGGCGGCGAACTCTCGATCGAGTGGTCCGGTGACGACGACCAGCCGCTCTACATGACGGGGCCAGCCGAGTTCGTCTACGACGGCAGCGTGCCGCTTTAAGGCCGGGTGGTCGACCACGGGCCGAGCGGCATTGCCGCACCCCGAAGGCCGGAGTAAGGTGAGCAGAGGCTGCCCCCAAAAGTAGGGGCATGCCCACGAAAACCGACACAAGGGATGATGCATGAGCGACAACGTGGCTTTCGAACTCGCCGACAGGGATGCCGAGCCGTCGGGCAATGAGGGACTCACCGAGGAGGACGTCATCGATTACCTCGAACGGCACCCCGGCCTGCTCCTCGAGCGTCCGGAACTGCTGGATCGCCTCGAGCTCCCTGGCCCGCCGGCACCGGCGGCCTCCCTTCACCACTGGCAACTGCGACGTTGGCGGAGCCAGGCCAACCGTCATCGTCAGGCCCTCGACCGGCTTCATCAGGTTGCCGAGGAGAACGCCGTGGCCGATCGCCTGCTGCACGACTTCTGTCAGGTGCTGCTGGCCACCGGCGACCGCAGCCGCGAGACGCTGGAACGGCTGATCGGGGAAACCTTCGAGGTGGATGCCAGCCGCGTGGTTCGCCTCGGCGACCTCGGCCAGGCGAGCGCAAAGCAACTGGCCGGCTGGCTGGACAACCCCGTACCCCACTGCGGCCGTATCGCCGATGCCGTGCGCGACGAGTTGTTCGGGCAGGCCCTCGCACAAACCGGCTCGGCCGCCCTGATCGCGGTAAGCGCCGGCGGCTCGGATCGCATCACCCACGTCGTCGCCCTCGGTCGCCATGCCCCGGATGGCTTCAACCCCGCTCAGGGCACGCACTTTCTCGACCAGATCGGCGAACTCGCCGCCGCCTTCCTGCCGGCGCCCGAGGCCTAGCCCGTCCGACCGCGGCCATGACAACGGCGAGCACCCGACTGGACGAGGCCCTCGCTGATGCCCGCCAACAGCTTGACGAGGACCACCGGCTCGTCAAGCTGACGAAGAACGCCTACCTGGCCACCTGGGAGCGCCTGGCCGCCCACCTCGTCGAGACCGGCGTTCACGAACCGCGTCGGGTCGACGACCGGGTGCTACGGGGGTTTCTTGCTCATTTGGCGCGTACCGGCATGTCGCCCCGCTCCATCGGTCGACACGTCAGCGCCATCAAGTGGCTGCTCCGGGCCTGGCAACGGCGCGCCGTGCCCTGCCCCGCCGACGGGCTGCTCCTCAAGCCCCCGCGAGCTCCGCGACGTCTGCCGCAGGCCCCGGACGTGGAAACCGTATCCCGCCTGCTCGACGGCGAGAGCCCGACCGACATGTCCGCGCCTGCCGGCGAGGACGACCAGGCCCGGCAGGTACGTGACCGCTGCCTGTTCGAATGGCTCTACGGCAGCGGCCTGCGCCTGAGCGAGGTAGTCTCGCTGGACCTGGATGCCGTGGACCGGGCCAACGGGCAGGTCCGGGTGACCGGCAAGCGCGGCAAGACCCGCATCGTGCCGGTGGGCCACAAGGCTGCCGAGGCACTCGACGCCTGGCTTCCCCTGCGTGCCCGCTGGGCCCGTCCGGAGGAGCCGGCCGTGTTCATCAGCCACCACGGCCGTCGCCTGACGACACGAACCGTGCAACGCCGCCTGGAACGACTCAGTCGTCGAAACGGCCTCAGCGAGCCGCTCCATCCACACCAGTTGCGCCACGCCTTCGCCACGCACGTACTGGAGAGTTCCGGCGACCTGCGGGCCGTTCAGGAAATGCTCGGGCACGAGAGCCTCTCGACCACGCAGATCTACACTCACCTGGATTTCCAGCACCTGATGTCGGTCTACGAGAAGGCGCATCCGCGTGCCGAGCGCCAGCCTGCCGATGGCGACCCCGAGGGCTCCGAGCAGACTTGAATTTCCTCCGGGAGCCTCCAAGGTAGGCAGTTCTTGCACGCGCGCGGGGGTCGTTACAGGGGTGCCGAAACGGCGGCATCGCGTCCCCGGCCCGGCCTCAACCAACCAGACAAGGGGTTCCCATGGCCCACCAGGAAGAGACGCTCTACGGCACCACCATTCTCTGCTTGCGCAAGAACGGACAGACGGTCATCGGCGGCGACGGCCAGGTCACGCTCGGCCACACGGTGGTCAAGGGCAATGCCCGAAAGGTACGCACGCTCTATGACGGCAAGGTGCTAGCCGGGTTTGCCGGCGCAACGGCCGATGCCTTCACCCTGTTCGAACGCTTCGAGGCCAACCTCGAGAAGTACAGCGGCAACCTGCTGCGATCGGCCGTGGAGCTGGCCAAGGACTGGCGGACCGACCGCATGATGCGCCGCCTCGAGGCGATGCTCGTGGTCGCGGATCGCAACGCCATGCTGACGATCAGCGGCAACGGCGACGTCATCGAGCCCGAAGACTCGCTGATCGCCATCGGCTCGGGCGGCGCCTATGCCCAGTCGGCCGCCACCGCCCTGATGCGCCACTCCGAACTCCCGGCGCGCGAGACCGTGGAGACAGCGCTGCACATCGCCGGCGACATCTGCATCTACACCAATCACCAGCTGACCATCGAAGAGCTCGACTGATGAACCTCACACCTGCACAGACCGTCTCCGAACTCGACAAGCACATCGTAGGCCAGCAAGCCGCCAAGAAGGCCGTGGCCATCGCCCTGCGCAATCGCTGGCGCCGCCAGCAGGTCGAGGAACCGCTCAAGAGCGAGATCACGCCCAAGAACATCCTGATGATCGGCCCGACCGGCGTGGGCAAGACCGAGATCGCCCGCCGGCTGGCGAAGCTTGCCAACGCGCCGTTCCTCAAGATCGAGGCGACGAAGTTCACCGAGGTGGGCTATGTCGGCCGCGACGTGGAGTCGATGATTCGCGACCTGGCCGAGTACGCCATGAAGATGGTCCGTCAGGAGGCCATGGTGCAGGTTCGCGACCGGGCCAAGGTTGCGGCCGAGGATCGCGTACTCGACGCGCTGCTCCCGGCGCCGCGCGACACCTGGTCAAGCGCCGACAGTCACGGTGACGAAGCCTACCGCAACACGCGCGAGAAGTTTCGCGAGAAACTGCGCCGCGGCGAGCTCGACGACCGCGAGGTAGAAATCGAGCTGCGCCAGGCACCGGCCGGCATCGACGTGATGACCCCGCCGGGCATGGAGGAGATGGCCAGCCAGCTGCGCTCGGTCTTCCAGAACATGGGGCAGGACAAGACCCAGAACCGCCGCATGACCATCAGCGAGGCCATGGCCGCGCTCACCGACGAAGAGGCCGCCAATCTCGTCAACGAGGAGGAAATCCGCTCCGAGGCGGCCGAACGCGTCGAACAGAACGGCATCGTCTTCATCGACGAGATCGACAAGGTGGCCAAGCGCGCCGAGCATGGCGGCGGCGAAGTCTCCCGCGAGGGCGTCCAGCGCGACCTGTTGCCGCTGATCGAAGGGTCGACGGTCAGCACCAAGATCGGGATGGTCCGCACCGATCACATCCTCTTCATCGCCTCGGGCGCCTTCCACGTCGCAAACCCCTCTGACCTCATCCCCGAACTGCAGGGCCGACTGCCGATCCGCGTGGAGCTCGAGGCACTCTCCAGCGACGACTTCGTGCGCATCCTGACCGAGCCGGACGCTGCCCTGACACGCCAGCACAAGGCACTGCTGGCCGCCGAGGGTCTGGAGATAGAGTTCACCGACGACGCCATCCGCCGCATCGCGGAAATTGCCTTCGAGGTGAACCACCGCACCGAGAACATCGGCGCCCGCCGCCTGCAGACGGTCATGGAGCACCTGCTCGAGGAACTGAGCTTCGAGGCGGACAACCGGCCCGGCAGGCTGACGCTGGATGCCGACTTCGTCGAAGAACGCCTGGGCGAACTGGCCCGCGACGAGGATCTGAGCCGCTACATCCTCTAGCCGGAGAACGTCATGAACGCATCGAGCCCCGCTCCCAGCAAGATCCGCCTCGCCAGGGACAGACATACCCTGTCCGTGGCATTCCCCGACGGCGCCGCCTACGACCTGCCGGCCGAATACCTGCGCGTCTTCAGTCCCTCCGCCGAAGTCCGCGGACACGGCGGTGGCGAGATGATGCTGGTGCTGGGCAAGGAGCGGGTGCGGATCACCGATGTCCAGCCCGTGGGACGCTACGCGGTCAAGCTGGTCTTCGACGATGGCCATGACAGCGGCCTGTACGACTGGGGCCTGCTGCGCGAACTCGGCGAGCGGCAGGATGTCAACTGGCGGTACTATCTCGACCGGCTGGCCGCCGCGGGTATCGACCGGGACCCGGAACGAGCGCCCGAGGCGGGCGGGACCCCGGCCTACGATGTATTATCGGCCTCCGGACGTAACGGAAACGACGGCCGTTCCGAGTGAATCACCGGGCCCCCGCGCCCTGCCCCATCGAGAACCCGACGAGAGAAGATCCATGAGCGAGAAGACGCATTTCGGCTACCGGGAAGTCCCCCGCGAGGAGAAGTCCCGGCTGGTGGGATCGGTCTTCGACTCCGTGGCGGGTCGCTACGACCTGATGAACGACGCGATGTCCTTCGGCATCCACCGTCTGTGGAAGCGGGTCGCCCTGGAGTACACCGGCCTCAAGCGTGGGGGACAGGCACTCGACCTGGCCTCCGGCACGGGCGATCTCGCCGCCCGCATGGCACGCATGGTCGGCGATACCGGCCTGGTGGTGCTCTCGGACATCAACGCGAGCATGCTTTCGATCGGACGGGAGAAGCTCGACGAGCAGGGCATCTTCAACAACGTCGAATACAGCCTGGCCAACGCCGAGGCGCTGCCCTTCGAGAGCGACCGCTTCGACTGCGTGACAATCGGCTTCGGCCTGCGCAACGTCACCGACAAGGCCCGGGCTCTCGCCGAGATGGCCCGCGTCATCAAGCCCGGCGGCCGGGTGGTCGTGCTGGAGTTCTCCAAGCCGACCAACCCCGTGGTGGGCCGCCTGTACGACGCCTACTCCTTCTCCGCCCTTCCGGTGATGGGCAAGCTGCTGGCCAATGACGCCGACAGCTACCGCTATCTGGCCGAGTCGATCCGCATGCATCCCGATCAGGAAACCCTCGAGCAGATGATGCTCGACAACGGGTTCGATCACGTCGACGTGCACAACCTCACCTTCGGCGTCGTCGCCATCCACGTAGGCTTCCGGTTTTGACCGAAGCGGTCCGGAACCGCGGGATCGGCCGCTGGCTGATCCCGCTGATCGGGGTGGGTGCGCTGTTCGTCGCGCCACTCGTCTGGTGGGCGACCCTCTGGGCGCCCGGGGAGCGCCCGACCCGCCTCCAGGCCATCGACGTGTCCGACTCGTTCAAGCGCACCCCGCAGCTCGAGCAGGTCGTCCGGCGCGGCGTGCTGCGCGTGGCCACCCTGATCGAACCGTCGCTCTACATCCCTGACAGCTATCGTCCGCAGGGACTGGAATACGACCTGAGCCATCGATTCGCCGATCGGCTCGGGGTCGATGTGGAATTCGTCGTGGTTGCTACCATCGACGCTGCCTACGAGGCGCTCGAGGAGAATCGTGCCGACCTCGCCGCCGCCGGCCTCCAGATCGACCCCGAACGACAACAGCACTTCCGCTACGGTCCGCCGTATCTCACTGTCAGCCGCAAGCTCCTCCACGCCACCGACCAGGTGGCACCCGAAACGCTCGCCGACCTGTCGGGCAAGACGGTGGCTCTGCCTGCCGGATCGGCCACCCTTCACTGGCTCGAACGCGAGCGGCAGCGTGACCGGCGCTTGAACATCGACATCCGCGAGGAATCGGACAAGCTCGCCATCCTTCAGGGGATTCGGACGGGGGAGATCGAATACGCGGTGACCCTGTCGCACATCGCCCTGCTGACCCACAAGCTCTCCGACGACGTGGCGATCGGTCCGACGGTCGGCCCGCCGGTCTCTCTGGCCTGGGCCTTTTCGCGCCAGGCGGACGACTCGCTGTTCCGCGTCGCGCAACAGTTCTTCGGTGATACCCGAAGCGATCTTCAACTCAAGGCGCTGGTCGATCGGCACTACGCTCAATTCGAGCGGCTCGACGAATCCCTCTCGCGCCGCTTTCTCAGCGACCTGCACGACAAGGCCACCCCCTACCTGAAGACCTTCCGCCAGGCCGGGGAAAGATACCGGATCGACTGGCGCCTGCTGGCTGCCGTCGGCTACCAGGAATCCAAGTGGCAACCCGACGCCGTCTCACACCAGGGGGCCTACGGCCTGATGCAGATCACCCTGCCCACGGCCCGCGGCCTTGGTCTCAGCGACCCGAGCGACCCCGTCTCCAACATCATGAGCGGCGCGAAATACATCGCCCAGTTGCGCCAACAGGTGCCGGAGTCCGCCACGGAACCCGACCGCACCTATCTGGCACTGGCCGCCTACAACGTCGGCATCGGCCACCTGAGCGACGCCCTGCAACTCACCCGCGCCCAGGGCGGCTCACCCGAGCACTGGAACGACGTCCGCGAGCGCCTGCCCCAGCTCTCGGATCCCGCCATCTACCGCGACATGCGATACGGCTACGCGCGTGGCCGCGAGACGGTCAACTACGTCGAGAACATCCGGGCCTTCCATGACCTGATGATCTGGGTCTCGACCCGCGACGCCCTGCTAAGGGGCAACGGCAACTGAACGAAAAAGACCCGGCCGACTCTCGTTCGACCGGGTCCTGTCCTCTCGCCGTGCCGATTGACCTCAGAGCGAGGCGACGATCTCCGCCAGGGCCTGTCCCGGGGACTCCGCCCCGGTGATCGGTCGACCAATCACGAGACTGGTCGCCCCGGCCGCCTGAGCCTCGGCGGGCGTCATCACCCGCCGTTGGTCATCCCGGGCACTTCCGGCCGGTCGCACGCCGGGGGTCACGATCAGGCCGTCCTCGGAAAATCGCCGGCTCATGGCACCCGCCTCGTGGGCAGAGCACACGACGCCGTCGAGGCCCGCTCCGACCACGAGTCCCGCCAGTCTTTCGACCTGGGTAGCCGTCCCGTCGGTCACTCCGACCTCGGCCAGGTCCGCGTCTTCCATCGACGTGAGCACAGTCACGGCGATCAGACCCGGCGCGTCCGGGCCCGGCTCGATCGCCTCGCGCGCTGCTTCCAGCATCCGCCGCCCCCCGCTGGCGTGCACGTTCACCAGCGAGACGCCCAGATCGGCCGCCGTGCGGCAGGCCTGCCGCACGGTATTCGGAATGTCGTGGAACTTGAGGTCCAGGAAGACGGGAAACCCCCGCTCCCGCGCCCATTCCACGGCCGCCGGCCCAAGGGCCGTGAAGGCCTCCTTACCGATCTTGATGCCGCAGAGCGCCGGGTCGAGCTCGCCAATCAGTTCCCGGACCCGTTGCGGCTTGGCCGAGTCCAGAGCCACGTATATGCGCGGCTGCGCTCGGTGGAGCCCCACGGGTCAGGCCTCGCTCTTCACGGCGGCGTTGACGCGTTCACGCAGTTCCTTGCCGGGCTTGAAGTGTGGAACGTACTTCGCACCCAGAGAGACCGTCTCCCCGGTCTTGGGATTTCGTCCGAGACGGGGGCGACGATAGTTCAGCGAAAAGCTGCCGAAGCCGCGGATCTCGATCCGCTCACCGGCACTCAGGGCATCCATCATCTCGTCGAGCATGAGGCGCACCGAGGTCTCGATGTCACGCATCGGCAGGTACTGCTGGCGATCGGCCAGCCGTTCGATCAGTTCCGACTTCGTCATCGGTAGAACTCCTTCAGGCACGGCCCGGACGAGCCGTGCGACTTCTGATGTCAGGGGATGCCGCAACGTGGCACCCACAAAAAACGCCATCACATGGGATGGCGTTTTGAAAGCTCGGCAGAGCCGGCTTATTCGGAGCGGCCGAGCTGCTCCTTGAGCAGGTCACCCAAGGTCGGCGACGAGGTGCTCGGAGCCTTGTTCAGCTCGTCCATCGCCTCGGCTTCCTCGGCGTGATCCTTGGCGCGGATCGACAGGCTGATCATGCGGTTCTTGCGGTCGATGCCCATGAACTTGGCCTCGACTTCCTCGCCTTCCTTCAGCACGGTGCGCGCGTCGTCGATGCGCTCGCGGGCGATGTCCGAGGCACGGATGTAGCCTTCGATGCCGTCACCCAAATCGACCACGGCGCCACGGGCGTCGACTTCACGCAGCGTGCCCTTGACGATGCTGCCCTTCGGATGGTCGGCCGCCCAGTTGGACAGCGGATCGTCCTCGAGCTGCTTGAGGCCCAGGGAGATACGCTCGCGCTCGGGGTCGATCGCGATGACCACGGCCTCGAGCTCCTCGCCCTTCTTGAACTGGCGCACGGCCTCTTCGCCCGGCTCGCTCCAGGACAGGTCGGAGAGGTGAACCAGACCGTCGATGCCGCCTTCCAAGCCGATGAAGATGCCGAAGTCGGTGATCGACTTGATCTGGCCGGAGACCTTGTCGCCCTTGGTGTGCGATGCGGCGAAGGCATCCCACGGGTTCGGCTGGCATTGCTTCATGCCCAGCGAGATCCGGCGACGGTCCTCGTCGATATCGAGGATCATGACCTCGACCTCGTCACCGACGTTGACCAGCTTGCCCGGGTTGACGTTCTTGTTGGTCCAGTCCATCTCGGAGACGTGTACCAGACCCTCGACACCATCCTCGATCTCGACGAAGCAGCCGTAATCGGTGATGTTGGTGACCTTGCCGAACAGGCGGGTGCTGCTCGGGTACCGGCGGGAGATGTCGCTCCAGGGATCTTCGCCCAGCTGCTTGAGACCCAGCGAAACGCGGTTGCGCTCGCGGTCGAACTTCAGCACCTTGACGTCGATCTCGTCACCGATGTTGACCATCTCGGACGGATGCTTGACGCGCTTCCACGCCATGTCGGTGATGTGGAGCAGGCCGTCGATGCCGCCGAGATCCAGGAACGCACCGTAGTCGGTGAGGTTCTTGACGATACCGCGGAGGACCATGCCTTCCTGCAACTGCTCGAGCAGAGCCTCGCGCTCGGCGCTGTACTCTTCCTCGACAACGGCACGACGGGAGACGACCACGTTGTTGCGGCGCTGGTCGAGCTTGATGATCTTGAACTCGATGTCCTTGCCTTCGAGGTAGGTGGTGTCCCGGATCGGACGCACGTCGACCAGCGAACCCGGCAGGAACGCGCGGACGTCGCCGAGCTCGACGGTGAAACCACCCTTGACCTTCCCGGAAATGCGACCGGTGACGATCTCGTCGTCGTCGAAAGCCTTCTCCAGCTTCTTCCACGCACGGGCACGCAGGGCCTTTTCACGCGACAGGCGGGTCTCGCCGAAACCGTCTTCGACGGCATCGAGGGCGACTTCGACCTCTTCACCGACGTTGATGTTCAGCTCGCCGTTCTCGTCACGGAACTGGTCGGTGGGGATGATGCCTTCCGACTTCAGACCGGCGTCGACAGTGACGTAGTCGTCGTTGATGTCGACGACCTTGCCGTAGACGATGGAGCCCGCCTGCATGACGGCATTCTGGAGGCTTTCTTCAAAAAGCTGGGCAAAACTTTCAGACATTAATCAACATTTCCAAGGGTTGACGACTGGACGTTCCAAAAGCTGTCCGTCGTGGTAAACAAACACTGGCCTATCCGTCCCTGGGTTTGCCAGACTCAACGGTTGATGACCGGGCGACATTGCCCGCACAAAAACACGAGTCAACGGCCTCGACCTGGTAGCTATTCCTCGGAACCGGCGAGCCGATCCCGGATGTAGCGCCAGAGCGTGGCCTCCACCTCGTCGATCGAAAGATCACTGGAATCAACGACTAGCGCGTCTTCCGCGGGCCGAAGCGGCGCGACCGACCGGTTGCGGTCCCGTTCGTCCCGTTGCCGGATCTCTTCGACGAGGGCGGTAAAACTAGCATCGAATCCATTCTCGATCAACTGCTTATAACGTCGGTCGGCCCGCACCTCGGCACTGGCGTCGAGAAAGATCTTCACCGGCGCCTCCGGAAAGACCACCGTACCCATGTCGCGGCCATCGGCGACCAACCCGGGCGGGCGGGCGAAATCCCGCTGACGCTGCAAAAGCGCCTCGCGCACCTCGGGCCGAGCAGCAATCTGCGATGCGATGGCACCGGTGGTCTCGGTACGCAGTTCGCGCGAGACGTTCTCCTCGTTGAGGAACACGTTGCCTTCCTCGTCGAACCGGCAGTCGAGATGGCGCGCCATGTCGACCACTTCCGGATCCTTGGGCGCGAGTCCAGCAGCCTGGCTGGCCAGCGCGGTCAGGCGGTAGAGCGCGCCCGAATCGAGCATGCCGAATCCGAGCCGGCTGGCCAGACGCCGCGCGACCGTACCCTTGCCGGAACCGCTGGGGCCATCGATGGTGATTACCGGAACCATGAGTTCTCCTGCTTTCGTGAGCGTGGTCGTTTTTCGGGGTGCCTCGACCGCGCCGGCGGACCGGCGCTTCAGGCGGACTTCAATAGCCCCGACTCGATCACTCCCGGCGGACGGCGGCCGACAGCAAACAGCCGGGCCTGAAACTGCTCTCGGTTGATGCCTGCCTCGTCACGAGTCTGACGAGCCCGAAGGATCCGGGCGCGGGGACCTGATCGACCGGGCCTAGTGTCTGGACAGCTCCAGGCATCCACCGAGGCGATTGAACATTTCGGCGAAGCCCGGGAAGGAGGTCTCGACGAACTGGCAGTCGTGGATGGTGACCTCGCCGCGGGCCTTCAGGCCGGCCACAGCGAATGCCATCGCGATGCGGTGGTCACCCTGGGCATAGATGGTGGCCGAACCGAAGGGTTTCGGTTCCCCGCGTCCCTCGATGATCATGCCGTCGGCGGTGGCCACCGCGTCGACACCCAGCTTGGCCAGCCCGTCTGCCATGACCGCGATCCGATCGGATTCCTTGACACGCAACTCCTCGGCACCGGTGAGCACCGTACGGCCACGCGCGCAAGCCGCAGCCACGAAGATAACCGGGAACTCGTCGATGGCCAGCGGCACCAGTGCCTCGTCGATCTCGATGCCTTCAAGCTCCGCACTCCTCACACGAAGATCGCCAACCGGTTCGCCACCGACGGTACGGCGGTTCTCGATCCGGATGTCCGCACCCATCGCCAGCAGGATGTCGATTACGCCGGTACGGGTCGGGTTCAGACCCACGTGAGTCAGCGTGATGTCGGACCCGGGCACGATGCTCGCCGCGACCAGGAAGAAGGCGGCCGAGGAGATGTCGGCCGGAACCTCGAGTCGACCCCCGGCCAGATGACGATCCGCCGGGTCCGCATCGCGCAGGCAGACCGTCGCGTCATCGCGGTCGACCGGCACGCCGAAGCCGGAGAGCATCCGTTCGGTATGATCCCGCGTCGGCGCCGGCTCGGTGACACAGGTGCGTCCCTCGGCGTACAGCCCGGCCAGCAGGACGCAGGACTTCACCTGTGCACTGGCCATGGGCATCGCGTACTCAATGGCCTTGAGCGGCTGCCCGCCACGGATGGTCAGCGGCGAACGGCCTTCGGGACCCGATTCGATCACCGCACCCATCGCGATCAGCGGATCGATCACACGCTTCATCGGCCGACGCGAGAGCGAAGCGTCACCCTCGATCACCGAATCGAAGGACTGGCCGGCGAGAATACCGGACATCAGCCGCATCGAGGTGCCGGAATTGCCCACGTACAGGGGTTTCTCGGGCGCATTGAGACCATGCAGACCAACCCCCTGGATGGTGACGCGACCATCCTCGGGGTCGCTGATGTCCACGCCCATGGCGCGGAAGCAGCGGAGCGTGTTGAGGCTATCCTCGCCCTCCAGGAATCCCGTCACCTCGGTCGTCCCTTCGGCAAGCGCACCGAGCATGATCGAGCGGTGGGAGATCGACTTGTCCCCCGGCACGCGCGCCTCGCCCGAGAGGCGCTCGGCGGCCGTGCTGCGGAAGATCAGCGAGGCGGTTTCATGAACAGAAGACATGTGGCAGTCGTCCGGATGATTGGAAGGTTGGTTCGTGACGTCGAGCGATGGGTCGTGCGGCTTTCAGTCTCCGGCGGGGCGCGACGTATCGCCGTCACACTCGCCGTTCGAGTCGGCGACCGGATAGAGGGCGTCCCGCACTGCCTTGGCATCGGCCAAGTAGGACTCGAGCGCCTCGCCATCGCGATCGGCCATCAGCCCCCGTAACTGGTCAAGTTCGGCGCGGTAATGATCCAGCATCCCCAGGATCTCGTCGCGATTGTCCAGGCAGATATCGCGCCACATCACCGGGTCGGAGCTTGCAATCCGCGTGAAGTCACGGAAGCCTCCGGCGGCATAGCGGAACACTTCGTAGCGCTCGGCCAGCCGCGCCAATGCCGAGACCATGGCAAAGGCCGCCACGTGCGGCAGGTGCGAGGTCGCGGCCAGAACGTGGTCGTGATGGGCCACGTCGAGGCGCTCGACACGCGCGCCGACGGCCCGCCACATCGACTCGACCCGGGCAACGTCCGCGTCGGTGTTCTCGGGCAGGGGCGTGAGGATGACACGATGGCCGCGGTAGAGATCGGCGGTCGCCGCCGAGGGACCGCTGTGCTCTCGCCCGGCGATCGGATGGCCAGGTACGAATCGCGCCAGTTGGGCCGATGAAAGATGGGCCCGCGCCCGCTCGACCACGGCACCCTTCACACTGCCACCGTCGGTGATCAGCGCACCCTCGGGCAGACAGTCCGCCAGTTCGGCCAGTACGGCGTCCATCGCCGCCACGGGAGTCGCAAGGAAGACCATGTCGGCACCGGCAACCGCCTCGGCGATCGAGTCGGCCGGCCGGTCGATCAACCCGAGGCGCTGCGCCGATAATCGGGTGTCGAGCCGTCGGCTGTAGCCGACCACCTCGCCGACCGCGTCCTGCTCTCGCAGTCCGAGCGCCAGCGAGCCGCCGATCAGGCCCGTACCGATCAGCGCCAGACGATCAATCATCGCGTTCGTCCTCGGCGCGCAGCCGATCGAGCGCCCGCTCGAGGGACGCGATCGCTCGCTCGTTCTGCTCGCGTGTGCCGACAGTGATACGCAACGCCGTCGACAACCCCCCGTGGGCCTCCTGCCCGCCCAGCGGACGGACAATCACGCCCTCGCGCAGCATCTGCTCGAACACGCGGCCGGCGCCGAAGGATGTGCGCACCGTGATGAAGTTCGCCCGACTCGGCACCGTCTGCCAGCCGCGCGCGTGGGCGGCGGCCTGCCACTGCTCGAGCCCCTCGCGATTGACGGTCCGGCTCTCGGTGATGAACGCCGCGTCCTCCAGGGCCGCCTCCGCCGCCCGCAACGCCAGGGCATTGACGTTGAACGGGTGACGCACCCGGTCGAGCAGGCTCGCGATTGTCGGTGCGCTGACGGCAAACCCGACGCGCAGAGCCGCGAGACCGAAGATCTTGGAGAAGGTGCGCGTGACCACCAGGTTCGGGTAGTGCGCGAGCAACTCGACCCCGTCCGGGAAGGACGGATCCTCGACGTATTCCGTGTAGGCCTCGTCGAGCACCACGATGACGTCTTCCGGGACCGCGTCGAGCAACTCGCGCAGTTCGGCCGCCTCCACCCAGGTGCCGGTGGGGTTGTTGGGGTTGGCGAGGAAGACCACGCGGGTGCGTTCGTCGATGGCCTCGGACATGGCCGCGCAGTCGGCACCGAAGGGCATCACGGGGTCGTCGGCCGGGCGCGCCGGCACCACCTTCGCATCGGCCCCGGCCGCCTGCGTGGCCAGGGCGTAGACCGCAAAGGCATGCTCGGAAAACACCGCGTTGACGCCGGGCTCGAGGTAGGCGCGTGCCACCAGTTCGAGCACGTCATTCGACCCGTTGCCCAGGGTGATCTGCCCGGGGTGCACCCCGTAGTGTTCGCCTATCGCCCGCTTGAGCCGATAGCCGCTGCCGTCGGGATAGACGTGCAGTTCGGCCAGGCTGTCCCGCAACGCCTCGACGGCGCGCGGGGACGGCCCGAGCGGATTCTCGTTGGAGGCGAGCTTGAGCACGTCACTGATGCCGTACTCGCGCGCCACCTCCTCGGCCGGCTTGCCGGGAACGTAGGGGCTGATCGCCTGCACACAGGCTCGCGCCCTCTTGGAGGCCGACATGCTTTCCTCACGATCCATCTACTCCCCTCCCGGGTGGCTGATCACCGGCAACGGATAGGAGCCGAGAACCCGCAACTGGCCGCAGTGCGGGTGCAACCGCTCGAGGGCGTCGGCCACGGCCGGGTCGTCGCGGTGACCGGCGATGTCGATGAAGAAGACGTAGTCCCAGACACGGTCTCGTGCCGGCCGTGATTCGATGCGCAACACGTCGATGCCGGCCTCGGACAGCGGCAGGAGCAACCGCGACAATGCCCCGGGCTCGTTGGTCACGGAAAGCAGGAGCGCGGTCTTGTCCTCGCCGGAAGGTGCGACCGGCTCCCGGCCAAGCACCGCGAACCGCGTGGTGTTCTGGACGTTGTCCTGGATATTGGCTGCGCGCACGACCAGCCCGTGCCGTTCGGCGGCGAAGGCCGGCCCGATGGCGAACACCTCGGGGTCGGTCGCCGCCTGCTGAGCGGCGGCACTGTTGCTCGCCACGGCCATGCGATCGACGCCCGGAAAATGGGCGTCGAGCCACTCGCGGCACTGGGCCAGCGATTGGGCGTGCGAGACGATGCAGCGCGGATGTGACGCGGCATCCGGGTGGGACAGCAGTTGCTGGTCGATGCGCAGCGCCACCTCACCGCAGAGCAGCAGATCGCTGCCGGCAAGCGAGTCCAGCGTCAGCGACACGCTGCCCTCGGTGGAATTCTCGAGCGGCACCACGCCGTAATCCACGCTGCCGGCGGACACGGCGCGGAACACCTCCGGGATGCCCGGTTCGAACTGCAGCCGGCCACCGTGACCGAAGGCCGCGACGGCTGCCAGCTCGGAGAAGGTGCCGCTCGGACCGAGGGTGGCGATCGACAACGGGCGCTCGTGCGCCAGGCAGGCCGACATCACCTCGCGGAACAGCCAGGCCACCGTGTCGTCGTCGAGAGGCCCCGGATTGAGCTCGCGGATACGCGCGAGCACCTGGGCCTCTCGCTCCGGACGGTAGAAGGACTGCCCCGGAGAGAAGGCGGGGTCCCGCTGCTTGATGTGGGCGACCTGCTCGGCCAGACGCGCACGCTGGCTGACCAGGTCGAGCAGCTGCCGATCGAGATCGTCGATCAGCAGGCGCACCTCGTCCAGGCTGTCGGGCAGCGTTGGGGGTGCCGTCGGCTTGGACTGGTTACCGCCCATGGACCCGACGGGATATCAGAGCAGGCGCAGGCGCAGAACGCCGTCGATGGCCGCCAGCTCGTCGCGAGTCTCTGCCGGCACTTCACGGTCCACGTCCAGCAGCGTGTAGGCGACCTGGTCGCGCGACTCGTTGACCAGGTGCTCGATGTTCACGCCGGCCTTGCCGAGGATGTGCGAGATCTGACCGACCATGTCCGGGCGGTTGAGGTTGGCGATCGCGATGCGCTGGGCGCCGGAGCGGGCCATCTGGACGTGCGGCATGTTGACCGCGTTCTTGATGTTGCCGTTCTCGATGTAGTCGCGCACCTGGTCGGCGACCATGATCGCGCAGTTGTCCTCGGCCTCGTCGGTGGACGCACCCAGGTGCGGCAGGGTCAGGCACTTCGGGTGGTTCTTCGTCAGGTTGGTCGGGAAGTCGCAGACGTAGGACAGGGCCTTGCCGTTGTCCAGTGCGTCGACCATGGCCTGCTCGTTGACGATGCCGTCACGGGAGAAGTTCAGGACCACGACGTTGTCCTTCATGAACGCCAGGCGCTCGGCGTTGATCAGGTCGCGGGTGGCGTCGATCAGGGGCACGTGCAGGGAGACGAAATCGGCCTTGGCCAGGACCTCGTCGACGCTGGCCGCCTGATGGACGTCCGGGGACAGTTCCCAGGCGCGCTCGACGCTGATGCCCGGGTCGAAGCCGATCACGCGCATGCCCAATGCCTTGGCGGAGTTGGCCACACGGACGCCGATCGCGCCCAGGCCGATGATGCCCAGCGTGCGACCCGGCAGCTCGAAGCCCTTGAAGTTCTTCTTGCCGGCTTCCGTCGCCTTGTGGATTTCCTCGTCGGAACCTTCGAGGTTGCGAGCGAAATCCCAGGCCGGACCGATGTTGCGGATGGACATCAGCATGCCGGCGATGACCAGTTCCTTGACCGCGTTGGCGTTCGCGCCCGGTGCGTTGAAGACCACCACGCCCCTGTCGGTCATCCGATCGACCGGGACGTTGTTGACGCCGGCGCCGGCACGGCCGATGGCCAGCAGCGACTCCGGCAGCTCCATGTCGTGCATCTTGGCCGAGCGGACCAGGATGGCATCGGCGTCAGAGAGCTCGGCACCGACGTCGTACTTGTCGGTCGGCAGGCGCTCGAGGCCCTTGTTGGAAATGGCGTTGAGGGTGTGAATCTTGTACATGTCCGAATCCTTGAATTTGGCTGTCTGGGCGTTGGCGGCTCGTCTCGAGACTCAGCCGTGACGCTTGGCGAAGTCGTTCATGAAGTCGATCAGCGCGTCGACGCCGGACTCCGGCATCGCGTTGTAGATGCTCGCGCGCATGCCGCCGACCGAACGGTGACCGTTCAGGGTAACGAGGCCCTGCTTGCCCGCTTCCTCGAGGAAGGTCTTGTCCAGGGAGTCATCGGCCAGCATGAACGGAACGTTCATCCAGGAGCGGTAGCCCGGCTCGACCGGATTGCGATAGAAATCGTTGCCGTCGATGGTCGCGTACAGCTTCTCGGCCTTGCGCTTGTTGATCTCGGCCATTGCCTCGAGACCGCCCTTTTCCAGCAGGTGCTCGAACACCAGCCCCGCCATGTACCAGGAATAGGTGGGCGGGGTGTTGTACATGGAATCGGCCTCGGCCTGGGTGGCCCAGTCCAGCATCGCCGGGGTGTTCTCGCGCGACTTGCCCAGCAGGTCGTCGCGGACGATGACGATCGTCAGGCCGGCCGGACCGATGTTCTTCTGCGCGCCGGCGTAGATGACGCCGAACTTCGAGACGTCGATCGGGCGCGACAGGATGGTCGAGGACATGTCCGCGACCAGAGGCACGTCGCCGGTGTCCGGGATGTACGGAAACTCCACGCCCGCGATGGTCTCGTTCGGGGTGTAGTGGACGTAGTCGGCGTCCGGGGAGAACTTGATCTCGCCCTCGGCCGGCAGCGTGGTGAAGTTCTCCGGCTTGGTGTCGGCGACCACGTTGACGTCGACGAAGCGCTTGGCTTCCTTGATCGCCTTGACCGACCAGTGGCCGGTGTTGAGGTAGTCGGCCTTGCCCGAGCCGTTGCCCAGGTTCAGCGGAATCGCGCCGAACTGGGTCGAGGCACCGCCCTGCAGGAACAGCACCTTGTAGTTGTCCGGGATGTTCATCAGCTTGCGCAGGTTCGCTTCCGCCTGCTCGGCGATGCCGACGAAATGCTTGCCGCGATGGCTCATTTCCATGACCGACATGCCGGTCCCGTGATAATCGACCAACTCTTCCCCTGCACGGGTGAGGACTTCGGTGGGCAACATCGCCGGACCGGCGCTGAAGTTGTAAACGCGAGCCATGACTACTCCTGAACAGAAACAGAAAACAAGCGACCGGACGATGCCTCGCCCGGTCCATCATTCAATCGGAAACAGCCCGCTCGGGCGGGCTGATTGGGGTGGCGGCGGCCACGGCGGGGATCACTCCTCCGCGTCCTGATCCTCGATTTCCTCGTCGCCTTCATCTTCCATGGCCGCGACCGGCTCGATCTGAACCAGACGCTCGTCCTTGCCCAGACGGATGAGGGTCACACCCTGAGTATTGCGCGACAGGGAGGAAATCTGGGACACCTCGGTGCGCACGAGTGTACCGCGGTTCGAGATCAGAATCACCTCGTCGGACTCGCGCACCAGCACCGCGCCGACCAGCTCGCCGTTGCGTTCGCTGGTGTTGATCGCGATCACGCCCTGCCCGCCACGGTTGTAGACGGGGAACTCGTCGGTGGGCGTGCGCTTGCCATAGCCGTTCTCGGTGGCGGTAAGCACCTCGCCTTCGTCGACCACGATCAACGAGACGACGAACTGCTTGTCCTGCAGGCGAATGCCTCGCACGCCGGCCGCCGTGCGGCCCATCGACCGTACGTCTTCCTCGGCGAAACGCGTCGCCTTGCCGGCGTTGGAGAACAGCATGATCTCGCGGGAGCCGTCGGTCAGCGCCGCACCGATCAACCGGTCACCCTCGCGCAGGTCGATGGCGATGATGCCGGCCTGGCGCGGGCGGGAGAAGTCGACCAGCGGGGTCTTCTTCACCTGGCCATTGCGTGTGGCGAAGAAGATGTAGTGATCGTCGACGAACTCGCGAATCGGCAACATGGTGTTGATGTGCTCGCCATCCTGCAGCGGCAGGACGTTGACCACCGGCCGGCCGCGTGCCCCGCGGGCACCCTGCGGCAGCTGGTAGACCTTGCGCCAGTATACGCGACCGTAGTTCGTGAACATCAGCACCCAGGCATGGGTGCTGGCCACCAGCAATTGCTCGATGACGTCCTCGTCCTTCATCCGCGTCGAGGCCTTGCCTCGGCCGCCACGACGCTGGCTGCGGTAATCGGTCAGCGACTGGGTCTTGATGTACCCCTCGCGGGAGAGCGTGACCACCCGATCCTCCTCGGCGATCAGGTCCTCCATCGAGAGGTCCTCGTAGTCGACGATGATCTCGGTACGACGTGGGTCCGCGTACTCGTCCCGGATCCGCATCAGCTCGTCGCGGATGACCTGCATCAGCCGCTCTTCCGAGCGCAGGATGTCGAGGAGATCGATGATGCGCTCGAGAAGGTTGGCGTATTCCTCGACGATCTTGTCCTGCTCGAGGCCGGTGAGACGGTTGAGGCGCATCTCGAGAATGGCCTGCGCCTGTTCCGGCGAGAGACGGTAACTGCCGTCCTCCTGCAGACCGAATTCGTCGCCCAGGGCCTCGGGGCGGGATGCGGCGGCATCCGCCTTCTCGAGCATGGTGCGAACCACGCCGGACTCCCAGGTGCCGTCGAGCAGCTTGACCTTCGCCTCGGCCGGGGTCGGCGCGGACTTGATCACGGCGATCATCGGATCGATGTTCGCCAGCGCCACGGCCAGACCCTCGAGGATGTGGGCGCGATCGCGCGCCTTCCTCAACTCGAAGATGGTGCGGCGGGTGACCACCTCGCGGCGGTGACGCAGGAAGACGTTGAGAATCTCGCGCAAACCGACGGTGCGCGGCTGGCCATCGATCAGCGCGACCATGTTGATGCCGAACACGCTCTGCAGCTGGGTCTGCTGGTACAGGTTGTTCAGGAGCACATCGGGCATCTCGCCCCGCTTGCACTCGATAACGACCCGCATGCCCTCCTTGTCGGATTCGTCACGCAGTTCGGCAATGCCCTCGATCTTCTTTTCGCGCACCAGTTCGGCGATGCGCTCGATCAGGCGCGCCTTGTTGACTTGGTACGGCAGCTCGGTGATGACGATCGAGGTGCGGTCGGTCTTCTCGCTGTCCTCGAACTCGGCCCGGGCGCGCATTACGCAGCGGCCGCGACCGGTCAGGTAGGCATCGCGCAGGCCGGCCGCACCGTTGATGATGCCCGCGGTGGGGAAGTCCGGGGCCGGCACGTACGCGAGCAGGTCGTCATCATTGATGGCCGGGTCGTCGATCATCGCGACGGTGGCGTCGAGCACCTCGCCGAGATTGTGCGGCGGGATGTTGGTGGCCATGCCCACCGCGATACCCGAGGAGCCGTTGACCAGCAGGTTCGGGAATTGGGCAGGCAGGACCTGAGGCTCGGATTCCGAGCCGTCGTAGTTGTCGATGAAGTCGACGGTTTCCTTGTCGATGTCGGCGAGCAGTTCGTGGGCGATCTTCGCCATGCGAACTTCGGTATAACGCATCGCCGCCGGGGCATCACCGTCGACCGAGCCGAAGTTACCCTGCCCGTCGATGAGCATGTTGCGCATGGAGAAGTCCTGCGCCATGCGCACCAGCGCGTCGTAGACCGCCGAATCCCCGTGCGGGTGATACTTACCGATGACGTCACCCACGAC
>NZ_JAWLBP010000005.1:0-75359 GCF_041687595.1 Guyparkeria sp.
CGCCAGCGCAGCTATCGCCTGTTCGGCGACCGTCTCGTTGAACCGCCCCACCAGCCCCTGGTCCGATCCGAACACCACCACGGCACGCGCATCGATCGTCTCGCGTCCGGCGGGTGGTTCGCCGATGCCCGCGCCGCCTTGCCGGAAACAGACCCCCAGCGCCAGCAGCACGGACCGGTAGTAGCCGGACAGCGCCCGCACCGACTGCTCGTATTGCCCGATGCTCGTGGCGGCCAGCGCCTTCATGGTTTGCACAACCGACTGGAGGTCCTCCGCCCCGTCGATCTGGTGCCTGAGATCCTCGAGCGTGTCGCTCATGACGCTTCGGACTCGTCCATCGGCAGGAAGGGCCTGAGCAAGTGCCGTGCGTGCTCGACCACCTGCTCACGATCCTCCTGGTCCAGCGATTCGGCCGACTCCAGACGGGCGGCGAGGCTGTCGGGCAAGTCTTCCACCGTTTGGCGCACGGCCTGCTCGGCCTCGTCCATCCGCTCGAGTGGCACCGGGTCGAAAAGCCCCTCGGTCAAGGCCAGCAGCACGACCACCTGCTCGGCCACCGAGAGGGGCGCCGACTCGCCCTGCCGCAGGCAGGCCCGGATGCGACGGCCATGCTCGATGACCTGGCGGGTGTCCTTGTCCAGTCGCGCCCCGAACCGGCTGAAGGTTTCCAGCTCCTCGAACTGGGCATAGGCCAGCTTGAGATCGCCGGCCACCGAGCGGAATGCCGCTCGCTGGGCCTTTCCTCCGACACGCGAGACCGACTCGCCGACGTCGATCGCGGGCAGGATGCCCAGTTCGAAGAGAGCGGGCGACAGGTAAACCTGCCCGTCGGTGATGGAGATCAGGTTGGTCGGAATATAGGCCGAGATATCCTGTGCCTCGGTCTCGATGATGGGCAGCGCAGTCAGCGAGCCGCCGCCACGATCGTCCCGCAGGTGCGTGGAGCGCTCGAGCAGGCGCGAGTGGATGTAGAAGATGTCACCGGGGAAGGCCTCTCGGCCCGGCGGACGCCGCAGCAGCAGCGAAAGCTCGCGGTAGGCCCGGGCGTGCTGGGTCAGGTCGTCGTAGACGATCAGCACGTCCCGCCCCTGCTCCATGAAGTGCTCGGCCATGCTGGTGGCGGCATAGGGGGCGATGTAGGCCAGCCCGGGGGCATCGTTCCCCTCGGCGACCACCAGGGTGGTATAGGCCATCGCGCCCTTGTCGCGCAGCACGGCCAGCGACTTGGCCACCGACGCGGTGCGCTGCCCGATAGCGCAGTAGATGCAGATCACGTCCTTGTCGCGCTGGTTCAGGATCGTGTCGATGGCGATGGTGGACTTGCCGGTCTGGCGATCGCCGAGCACCAACTCGCGCTGGCCACGGCCGATGGGAATCAGGGCGTCGATCGCCTTGATGCCGGTCTGCAGGGGCTCGCTGACCGGCGCCCGGTCCATGATGGGCGGCGCGGGCCGCTCGATGGGCAGCCGTCGGTCGGACATCACCGGGCCGCGCTCGTCGAGGGGGCGGCCGAGCGGATCGACGACGCGTCCGAGCAGGGCCTCGCCGACGCCCACGTCCACGACCCGCCCGGTACGCTCGACCTGGTCACCGGCCGACAGCCGCCAGTAGTCGCCGAGCAGGACGACACCGATCTCGTCCTCGTCCAGATTGAACGCGATGCCGTACATATCGTGCGGGAACCGCAGCAGTTCCTCGTAGCCCACCCCGGGCAGGCCGACGACCCGGGCGATCCCGGTGGACACCGACCGCACCACCCCGATTTCCCGTGGGACGAGTGCCGGCGTGTAGCGCCCTCTCTCCTCGGCCAGCTCGTCGAAGAGCCGCCTCACCCGCTTTTCCAGATTGGCTGTTCCGGCGGTCATGCCGTCGCCTCGCCCCGGTTTCCGGTCTCGTCGCCTTCCTCCGGGTCCACGGGCAGTTCGGCCAGACGCTGCTCGAATTCGTGCAGGTATTCCTCGAGGCTCCAGGCCAGCTTCTCCCCCGGGGCAACCAGCTCGATGCCGGCAATCACGTCGTCGGCCGTCTCGAATTCCAGCGGCACACGGGTGGCGACGACACCCTCTACCGCGTCGCGGACGGCCTCGCGCAGCGTCTCCGACAAGGGGAATGCGCTACGGATACGAACCGGCTCCCCGCCCCGTTCCACGGCCGCGGCAAGGGATTCCGTTTGCGAGGCATCGAGGGTCCGCAGCCGCGCGATGAACGATCGGGCCATCGCCTCTTCGACATCGGCGTCGGCCAGGTCCGCCAGGGCGCGGCGTACCAGCGCCATCACCTCGTCTCGGGCGCGGCGGATGATTTCGTCGCTCAGACGACGGGTCTCGTTGCGAAGGCTGCGTTCGCTCTCCTTGCGCAGGGTCTCTGCCGCCTCTCGCGCCTCGGCGAGGAGGCGGTGCCGTTCGGCATCGGCCTCGCGCCGGACGTCATCGAGGCGATCCTCGCGCTCGCGCTCGAAAACCGCGTTGCGATCCTCGTAGGACTGGCGCTCGCGCTCGGCTTCCTGACGGCTTCGCTCAGCCTGCTCCAGTCGATCCGCGATCCGTTTCTCACGGGCGTCGAGCGCATTGAGCACCGGTCGATACAGGAAACGCTTGAGCAGCCAGAGCAGAACCGCGAAATTGACGATCTGCGCACCGACCGTGAACCAGTCGATCAGCATCGGTCACTGCCCCGCCGCCGCGGCGAAGTGATTCCAGAACGGGTTGGCGAAGACCAGGATCATCGCCACCACGAAGCAGTAGATGGCGGTGGACTCGATCATCGCCAGGCCGACGAACAGTGTCCGGGTGATGGACGGCGCGGCGTCCGGCTGCTGCGCCAGCGAGGTCAGTGCCGTGGCGACGGCGCGTCCCTCACCGAGCGACGGACCGAGCACCCCGATCGCCAGGGTGATCCCGGCGGTGACGATCGACGCCACCGCGATGATTGTCATGCTGTCCATGATGTCCTCGCTTGTTCCACGTTGGTTGTCACGGAGCCGACGGCCCCGGCTTTTGCACCCGGGTGGCGGCGGCGATGTAGACCGTCGCCAGAATGAAGAAGATGTAGGCCTGCACCATGCCGGTCAGCAGGCCCAGCGCCCGCATCACGACGGGAAAGAGAAACGGGCTGATGCTCAACAGGATCCCGACGATCATGGCCCCGCTCATCATGTTCCCGAACAGTCGAACCGCCAGCGCGAGCGTCCGCGAGATCTCGCCAATGACGTTGAACGGCAGCATCAGCACCGTCGGCCGCGTGTACGAGCGCAGGTAGCCGCCCACCCCCTGCTCGGCGATCCCGAAGAAGGGCACCGCCACGAACACGATCAGGGCGAGCGCCGCGGTGGTCGACAGCGATCCGGTCGGCGGCGTGTAGCCCGGTACCACCGTGAAGATGGCCGACACCGCGATGAAGAGGAATAGCGTCCCGAGAAATCCCAGGTATCGGCGTGACTGCGCCAGTCCCACATCCTCGATCTGCTGCTGGATCGCCAGCACCACCACTTCCAGCAGGTTCTGCCAGCGCGAGCGCGCCAGGCCGGTCGACAGCCGGGCGGTGATCAGCCGGGAGACGACTACCAGCACGAGCATCACGATCCAGGTGAACAGGATGGTGGCGTTGAGCTTCACCCAGCCGTGTTGCCAGAAGACGATCTCGTCTGGACTAAGGTGCATGGCGCTCCTCCGCCGGGTTCCCGACCTCGTCCGCCCCGCGCCCCGCCCGCGACGAACGCGTCATCACCAGCCGGACGAGGAGAAAACCGACCAGACAGGCCAGCAACCGATCCCACTCGCCGTCGGCGACCCACCAGAACCCGACGACCGCGACCGTCATGCGCAGCACGAGGCTGACGAGGAACAGCAACGCGGGGTGTCGCGTCGACAGCCCCCGCTGCACGGTCCACCACAGCCCGACGAAGAAGACCAGGCCGAGCATGACGCCGGCCAGCGCGGCCATCAGCAGGGTGACGGGATCACTGCTCATCGTCTCGTTCCTCCGTGTCGTCGCCGGACCGATCGTTGATGGCGCGATCCTCCCTCGCGATCCAGCGCCAGGCATTCAGGCAGCCGAGCAGGAGCCCGGCCACCAGCAGGCTGAGTGTCCAGGAATACGGGGCCGGATAATGCTTGTCCAGCCAGACCCCGAGCACCGCGCCCAGCAAGGTCGGCACGGCCACCGACCAGCCGACCAGCCCCATCATTCCCAGTCCGAACCAGACGCCCGCCGACCGGTCTCCCCGCGCGAGCAGCTTGCGCCGCACCCGGCTGGCGACCGCTCGACTGAAGTCGCTGCTCTCACGATTGTTCTCCGGCTCGTCCGGTCGTCTGTCGTCAGTCATGCCGGAACTCCACCAGTCGCCGCATCAGCCCGATCTCAAGCTTGTCCAGGACCGAACGCACCCGGCGCTCGTGATCGTCCATCGTCCGATACTCGCGCTCCACCAGTTCCCGCAGGTCCGCCAGGTCTTCCCCGGCCACCGCGTGACGCACGGAGACGACCACCGTGCTGCCGGTCTTGATCATCAATCCCTCGTCGACTGCCATCCATGCCTCCTCCCCATTGCGCTCGTAGGTAAGAATCCCCGGCGTCAGGGCGGCCACGCAGTCCAACCGCCGCGGCAGGATTCCGAACGAACCGTCCGGGGTTTCCGCCACGACGCTCGTGACCGCCTCGTGCCGGGCGAACACGCGGAACGGCAGCAGCACCTCAAGCGTCATTCCGATCGAGGACACGACCTTCCTCCCGGGACGACTCCCCTTTCTCCTCCAACTCGCCGTCGGTCTGCGCTTTGGCCCGCTCGCGGGCCTGGTCAACCGTGCCGATCATGTAGAGGGCGCTCTCGGGGCAGTCGGCAAACTCGTCGTCAAGAATACGTTCGCAACCATCCAGCGCATCGTCGAGACCGACCTGCCATCCGGGCAACCCGGTGAACGCCTCGGTGGTATGAAATGGCTGGGTGAGAAAGCGCTCCAGCCGCCGCGCCCGCGCCACGATCCGGCGATCCTCGGGCGACAACTGCTCGATGCCGAGCATGGCGATGATGTCCTTGAGCTCGTCGTACTGGGCCAGGGTACGCCGCACCTTCCGGGCCAGCCGGTAATGGCGTTCGCCCACGATGCCCGGCGTGACCATCTTGGAACTCGACTGCAACGGGTCGATCGCCGGGTAGAGCCCCTCACTCGCCCGCTTGCGGGAGAGCACGATGGAAGCCGAGAGGTGCGAGAAGGTATGTACCGCCGCCGGGTCGGTGAAATCGTCGGCAGGCACGTAGACGGCCTGGATCGAGGTGATTGACCCGGACTCGGTGTTGGCGATTCGCTCCTCGAGCTCCGCCAACTCGGTACCCATGGTCGGCTGGTAGCCCAGCCGCGATGGCATCTGCCCCATGAGCCCGGAGACCTCGGATCCCGCCTGGATGAAACGGAAGATGTTGTCTATCAGCAGCAGCACGTCGCGCTGCTCGTCATCGCGGAAGTACTCGGCCATGGTCAGCGCGGCATGACCGACACGGAAGCGGCTGCCCGGCGGCTCGTTCATCTGGCCGAAGACCATCACCATGTTCGACAGCACCCCCGCCTCGCGCATTTCGCGATGGAGCTCCTCGCCCTCGCGGCAGCGTTCGCCGATGCCGCAGAAGATACTCACTCCTTCCTGCTGACCGATCATGTTGTGGATCATCTCGGTCAGCAGCACCGTCTTGCCCACGCCGGCGCCGCCGAACAGGCCGGCCTTGCCGCCACGCTCGAGCGGCATGAGCACGTCGATGATCTTGATGCCGGTCTCGAAGATCTCCGGCCGGGTCGACCGCCGGGCCAGCGCCGGGGGGTGAGCATGCACGGACCGCCAGCGAACGTCGTCAAGTGGTCCGCCGCGATCGATGGGGTTGCCGAAAACGTCGAACATGCGCGACAGCACCGTCTGGCCCACCGGCGCCTTCAATGGCGCGCCGGTGTCGACCACCGTGTCACCACGGGCGAGCCCCTGAGTCGGAGTTAGTGCAACGCCCCGAATCCGGTCTCGACCGCTCTGCCCATACACCTCGATCACGATCTCCCGCTCGGAGCCGGCGCGCAACAACGAACGGATGGCGGGCAGCTGGTCGTCGAAGCGAACCTCGATCACGCTGCCGCGCACGGAGACCACGCTACCCTGATTCATCTCGGCTCATCGCTCTGGTGGCGGTTCTGACGCAAGCGTAGGCCACGCCCCGCCCAATCGCATCCGTCATGCAGCAACGAAAATGCCCCGCACGAAGTCGTGCGGGGCATTTGGGGGCGTCGACCCGGGCGGGACGATCTATATGATCAATGCCCCTTGCCCTGCAGCCGATCCATGACGGCATAGAGCACACCGGAGAGAACGAAGGTCAGGTGGATTCCCACCATCCAGGCGAGATCACGATCCGACAGGTTCTCGACGTTCATGAACGATTTCAGCAGTTCGATCCCCGAAATGGCGACGATCGAGCCGATCACCTTGATCTTGAGATCGGTGAAGCCGATGTGCCCCATCCATTCCGGCCGGTCGTGATGGCTGTGCAGGTCGTCCATCTTCGAGACGAAGTTCTCGTAGCCCGAGAAGATGATGATGATCAGCAGGTTCATGATCAGCGCCACGTCCACCAGGGTGAGCACGCCGATGATGACCTCCGATTCCTCGAGGGTGAAGGCGTGACTGAACAGGTGAAGCAACTCGGAGCCGAACTTGATCAGCAGAAGCAGCATCGCGCCGACCAGCCCGAAGTAGACCGGCGCCATGATCCAGCGGCTACCGAAGAGAAAGTGCTCGAAGTAATGCTCGGCGTTGCTCGAACGCCGCGGGACGGGGTTGGTCGGCTCGGATTCCACAGTCGGACCTCGTGATAAGTGAACTCGATCGCCCGCGCGGCGAGCGGCAGGGCCGGGATCGCCGCGCAGGCGGAAGCTAAAGGGTGTTCGGGTCGCCCGCGGATCGAGCGGGAACGGCCCGGGGCAATCGCTGAACGGGTCCCGGGCCACAAGGCTGGCCCGGCGCACGGTTCGCCATCGAGGGCGATGACGCAGTCATGCCGGCAACCACATCCATCGGTTGCGACGGCTCGGTGGCACCCGGATCCGGTCAGTAGCCCGCTATGCTACCACCGGCTCAGCCGCGTCGGGATAGGCCCTTGCCCGAGGCGAGGTACCCCGGGGCGATGTCCTCGAGCCGGGTGGGCTCGCGGGGGCACTCAGGCGAGCAGACATTCGCGCGACGCATGGAGTCGTAGTTGTCCCGCGAGAACGGCTTGCCGGGCACCCACTCAAGCACGCGAGCCTGGAGCCGCGATGCCCAGCCGGGCAGACCGACCACCCAGCGCGGATGGCCACTGGTATGCGCTGCGTACCGCACCAGGTCGCCCAGCGAATAGTCGTGCGGACCGCACAGGTCGTAACGCTGCCCGAACGTCTCGGGGTCGTCGATCGCGGTGACGAATCGGTGAGCCACGTCGCCGACGTAGACCGGGGAGAATCGCGCGCCGGCACAGGCCAACGGGAAGATACCCGGCATCAGGCGGGCCAGTTCCGCGAAACGGTTGAGGAAGGAGTCCTCGGGCCCGAAGATCACCGATGGGCGAAAGCTGGTGACCGCAATGCCGTGCTTGCGGCCGAACCGGTGCACCCAGTTCTCCGCCTTGCCCTTGCTCCGCTGGTAGTAGCTGGTGCCCTCCTCCTCGTCGGCACCCAGCGCGCTCATGTGGAGGTAGCGTGGCACGCCGGCGTCGGCCGCCGCCCGCAGGGCCGCCTTGGTCAGCTTGATATGGACGCGCTCGAACCCCTTGCCGTTATGACGCGACTCGTTGAGGATCCCGACCAGGTTGACCAGCAGCTCCGTCCCTTCCAGCAGCTCGGCCAGTTCCGGCGCCTCGCGCCGAGTGGCCAGGTCCGAGTCCCCCGGCGCATTCATGTCGCAGAGCACCACGCTCGGCCACAGCCCCATGTCCCGGTGACGGTCGGCATGCCGACTGGGCACGACCACCTCGTAACCGCGGCGGGACAGTTCGCGAACCAGGTAGCGGCCCACGAAACCGGTACCCCCGAGCACCACGGCCCGGGGGAGCCCCCGGGGATCATTCGTTCCACCGACTGCGTGCGATTCGTCCATAGTCTCCCTGTGACCCTGTGGCCGATTCCTCGAAGGAAGGTAGAGTACACTCTGCCCTGCCGCATCCATAGCACGGCCGTATTCCCACCCCAACGGAACCCGGACAGGACGCCATGAGCTCGAGCGACGAAATCACCCGGAAGGATGCCGCGACGATCACCGAGACGCTCATCGTCGGCGGCGGTGCCAGCGGCCTGGCGGCCGCCTGGGAACTGGCCCGTCACGGCCAGGCGGTCACGCTGCTGGAGCAGGCCTCGCAACCGGGCGGGAACATACGCAGCCTGCGCGAGGACGATTGGCAGATCGAGATCGGCCCGAACACGCTGATGGTCAAGCCGCCGCTCTACGAGCTCCTGCGGGAACTGGATCTTGACGACGAGGCCATCTTCGCCGGGGAGGCAGGCAAGAAGCGTTACATCGCCAAGGGCGGGCGGATGCACGCCCTGCCCACCCATCCGCTGCAGGCCCCCTTCAATTCGCTGATCGGTGCGGCCAGCTGGCTGCGCATTCTCCGCGAGCCCTGGGTCAAACCGCAGGCCGCCCATGAGGAAACCCTGGCCGAGTTCGTCGAGCGGCGCCTGGGCCGCAACATCCTCGACTACCTGGTCGACCCATTCGTCTCCGGCGTCTATGCCGGTGATCCGCACCGACTCTCGGTCGAGGCAGCCATGCCGCGCCTGCATGCACTCGAGCGCGAGCACGGTTCGCTGATCCGCGGCGGCCTGGCCACCATGCGCAAGGCCCGCCGGCAGGCAAAGGAGCATCCCCCGGCCATGCCCCGCGAATGGCGCGGCAAGCTGATCAGCTTCGCCGATGGCATCCGGACGCTCACCGACCGCCTGGCCGAGCGCATCGCCTCGGCTCCCCACGCCGCCATCCACTGCGACCGCCCGGTGCGGCAGGTCACCCGCGAGGAGGGCCGATGGCAGGTGACCGATGCCCAAGGCAGGCACTGGCAGGCGGAACGTCTCGTGCTGGCCACGCCGGCTCATGTGAGCGCGCGCCTGCTCGCACCAGTGGATCCGTTGCTCGCCGAACCGCTCGACGAGATCGTCTACCCGCCCGTGGCGTCGGTGGCGCTGGGGTTCCCGCCGGGGCTGGTCGCCCATCCGCTGGATGGCTTCGGCGTGCTGATCCCGCGGCGCGAGAAGCGACGCACCCTGGGCGCGCTGTTTTCCTCGACGCTGTTCCCCGGACGTGCACCCGCCGGTCACAAGCTGATCACCGCCTTCATCGGCGGACGACAGGACCCGGAAGCGCTGGAGATGAACGATGCGGAACTGGTGCGGCAGGTGCAGAACGATCTCGCGGACCTGCTGGGCATCGAAGGCCAGCCGATCTGGCACCGGGTCAACCGCTGGCCGGAGGCCATCCCGCAGTACGAACTGGGGCACTTGGCCCGCATGGAGCGGCTCGACCGAGCACTGGAACACCATCCGGGCCTGTCACTGATCGGCAATTGGCGCGGCGGGATCGCCGTGGGTGACTGCCTGGAGAACGGCCGGGCACTGGCCGAACAGATACGTTCGGCCGCCCGAAACGGCGGCTGAACGGGTCAGCGTCGACGATCGTCGCGCCCGATACGATCCTGGTCGCGGGACTCTCGTGGCGTGACGTCCTCGGCCTCTCCCTCGTAGACATTGCCGCCGCCCCGGGGGCCGGTGTCGAACGGGCCGCCGCCCTTGCCGCCACGTTCAACCACCACTTGCTGCAGCCGGCCGGCCAGCCAGGCACCGAACGCGAGCCGCCGCAGGAACGGCGTGACCAGCACCAGGCCGAACAGGTCAGTGATCGGACCGGGCAGCAGGAGCATCAGCCCGCCGAGGAAGTTCGCGGCCACGCCCAGTCCGTCGACCTCACCGCGCCCGGTGCGGGCCATGTCGCGCTGAGCCCGCGCCATGGCGTTGGGACCGGCCGTGCGCATCAGCCACGCACCCCAGACGCCGGTGGCGAGAATCCAGAGCACCGTCGCGAGAAAGCCGACCGCTGCCCCCATGGCAATCAACAGCACCAGTTCGAGGAGCGGGAGAAGAAAGATGAGTCCGGACAGTTTTCTCATATGAAGCGGTCGACCTGCACAAAGTCGGATGAATTTCAGACTGCTGACAGTCTAATGAATTGCAGACTAATGATTGTGAAGCTAGGCTTTCGTTCGGAACTCATGCGCCATCGGCAGGACCAAACCTGCCGGCGGTTGCCATAAAGTTTTCGAAAACCCTCGCCACACGACAATAATGACGATCGAACAGAGCACAATAGCACTGGTCATCACCACCTTCGACGATCCTCGGTCCGCGGACGCATTCAGCGCCAGGCTCCTGGACGACGGGCTGGTGGCCTGCGTCAACCGTGTGGGCCCCGTGACCTCGTCCTATCACTGGCAGGGGGAGGTCTGCCGGGACGAGGAATACCAGCTTCACATGAAAACCAGCCTCGAGCGCGTGGATGATCTCAAGGCGGCCATCGAGCGCCTGCATCCCTACGACTGCCCCGAGGTGCTCATCCTGCAAGCCGGAAGCAGCCAATCCTACTCACAATGGGTCCAGCAATGCGTTCGAACCACCCCCTGATGTCGTCCTCCCTGCCGCTCGCATTCCGCCGCGGCCTGATGGCGGGCATGGCCCTGCTCGCCATGACGTGGGCCACCCTCTCGGCCGCCCAGCCCGAACTGCTCCCGCCCGAGGAAGCCTTCGGGGTACAGGCCCAAGCCGAGGATGGCGACATCCGGCTCGACTTCCAGGTGGTCGAGGGCTACCACCTCTACCGCGACAAGCTCGAGATCGAGGCCGGTGACGGCCTGACAATCGGCGACCCCGAGCTGCCCGAAGCGGTCGTCGTGGACGACCCGGTCTTCGGCGAGACACCGGTGTACAAGGCAGACTTCACCGCGCGGGTGCCGATCACCGAGAGCGCCGGGGGCGAGACGACGATCACGGTCAACTACCAGGGTTGCTCCGACATCCACGGCGTCTGCTACCCGCCGGAAACCCACGAACTCCCCGTCGACCTGCCCGAGACGTCAGTCGCCGCGGCCGGCGAGGAAGCCGGTGCCGACAGCGACCGTTCGCGTAGCGGTGGTCTGAGCGGCCTTTCCGCCAATGCCGAACCCCTGGACCCGGAGGTGGCCTTCCGCCCGGATATCACCGTTGACGGCTCCTCGGTGTTCGTACGCTTCGACGTCGCCCCCGAGTACTACCTCTACCGCGACCGCCTCAAGGCCGCCGTGGCGAACGGCGACGCCGAGATCACGGCAGCCGCTCTTGGCGAGGGCGAGCGCAAGGATGACCCCAACTTCGGCACGGTCTGGGTCTTCCACGACCAGCTGGACACCGAGCTGTCGGTGGACGCCGACGCGCCTTACACGCTGGTGATCGGCTACCAGGGCTGTGCGGACATGGGCCTGTGCTACCCGCCGATGGAGAAGGCCTGGCGCATCGATCCTGCCTCAGGTTCGGCCGAACGGCTCGACGAGATCCCGGGCGATGTCGGCGACCTGCCGGCGGTCGAGGAACTGCCGGCGATGGATGGAACCGCCCGTCCTGATCAACCCGCTGACGTGGCCGACTCGGCCGGCGCCGGTGCCTCGGGCGCCGAGACGACCGCCACCGAGGGTGCCTCGGAAACCGACCAGATCACCCAGCGCCTGATGTCCGACAACCTGTGGGCCATCATCATCGGCTTCCTGGTCTTCGGCCTGCTGCTCGCTCTTACGCCCTGCGTCTTCCCGATGATCCCGATCCTCTCGGGCATCATCGCCGGGCACGGCGAGCACATCACCACACGCAAGGCCTTCATCCTGTCGGTCGTCTACGTGCTGGCCATGGCGATCACCTACACCGTCGCCGGGGTGCTGGCCGGCATCTTCGGCGCCAACCTGCAGGCGGCCTTCCAGAACCCCTGGGTCCTCGGCACCTTCGCGGCGATCTTCGTCGCCCTGGCCATGTCGATGTTCGGATTCTTCGAACTGCAGCTGCCCTCCTCGCTGCAGTCGAAGATCATGCAGGCACAGAACCGCCAGCAGGGCGGCACGCTTACCGGTGTAGCGATCATGGGCTTCCTCTCGGCGCTGATCGTCGGCCCCTGCATGGCGCCGCCACTGGCCGGAGCGCTGATCTACATCGGCCAGACCGGAGATGCCGTACTCGGCGGCGTGGCCCTGTTCGCCCTGTCGATCGGCATGGGCTTGCCTCTCATCGCGGTGGGCACCCTGGGCGGCAAGTACATGCCCAAGGCCGGCACCTGGATGAACCTCACCAAGGCAGTGTTCGGCGTACTCCTGCTGGGCGTGGCGATCTGGATGCTCGAGCGCGTGCTGCCGGCCTCCGTCGCCCAGTTGCTGTGGGCCGGTCTGATCATTGCCTCGGCCATCTACATGGGCGCGCTAGAACCCATCCGCGAGGCGGCTTCCGGCTGGATGCGCCTGTGGAAGTCGATCGGCCTGGTGCTGCTGCTCTGGGGGGTACTGATCCTCATCGGCGTGGCCGCCGGTGGCAAGGGAACGGTGTTCGCCCCGCTCTCGGGCATCAATATCGGTGGCGGCACTGCCCAGACGGCCGAGCTGCAGTTCCGTCAGGTGAACGACGAGGCCGAGCTCGACGAGGCACTGGCACAGGCGAGGAACGCCGGCCAGCCCGTCATGCTCGACTTCTATGCCGACTGGTGCGTGGCCTGCAAGGAAATGGAACACAACACCTTCAGCGACCCCGGGGTCATCGAGGCACTCGACGGCTTTCTGGTGCTGCAGGCCGACGTGACGGCCAACAACGCCGATCACAAGGCCCTGCTCAAGCGCTTCGACCTCTTCGGCCCGCCCGGGATCATCTTCTGGGACGCCCAGGGCGAGCGCGTGCGCCAGCACTGGGTGGTCGGCTACCAGCCGCCCGAGCGCTTCCTGACGCACGTCACGGCGGTAGCGAATCGCTGACGCCAGGCGTCGACGAGCCCCGCTCCGGCGGGGCTTTTTTGCACCTGAAAGCAAGTTCGTGAAAAATCGGCCAAATAGCGTCGATCCGCAAAAAACTACCGGCGAACACGTGGACTTGGGCCGATTCAACGGGCACAATGCGGGAAAATCACCAGGTCGATCCGTGACAAGGTTCGTCACGTTCGCGACCGCAAGCAGCGAGTCTCCATGCAACGGATTCTGGTACTCAACGGCCCCAATCTGAATCGACTCGGGACGCGCGAGCCCGGGCGCTACGGCCGCCTCACGCTCGGGGACATCACCCGCCGACTAGAGGCCGCGGCCGAGACCGCCGGGGTGACACTGGAACACTTCCAGAGCAACCACGAAGGCGAGGCCATCGACCGCATCCACCGTGCGGGGGATGAGGGTGTCGACGGCATCCTGCTCAACCCCGGCGCCTGGACGCACACCAGCATCGCCCTGCGCGACGCCCTGCTGGCGGTCGACCTGCCCTTCATCGAGATCCACATCTCCAATATCCACGCCCGCGAGGCCTTCCGGCAGCACTCGTACTTCTCGGACATCGCGCTGGGGAGCCTCGTCGGCCTGGGCGCGCTCGGTTACGAACTCGGCCTGCGCGCGCTCGTCGAACATCTGGACGCCAGCGCGTCCGACTGACAGAACAAACGCAAACTGCAAGAGAACCGCCATGGACATCCGCAAGGTAAAGAAGCTGATTGAACTGCTCGAGGAATCGGGCGTCGCCGAGATCGAGATCCGCGAAGGCGAGGAGTCCGTCCGCATCTCCCGGGCCTCCCAGCAGCCGCCCATGATGCAGGCTCCCGCGCCCCAGCCGGCCGCACCGGCACCGGCGGCCCCGACCGCCGCCGAGCCGAGTGCCGCCGAATCGGCCGAGCCTGCCGGGCAGACGATCAACTCGCCCATGGTGGGCACCTTCTATCGTGCCTCGTCGCCCGAGGCCAGCCCGTTTGTCGAGGTGGGCACCACGGTCAAGAAGGGCGACACCCTGTGCATCATCGAGGCGATGAAGATGTTCAACCAGATCGAGGCCGAGGTCGACGGCACCATCAAGTCCGTTCTGGTGGAAAACGGCCAGCCGGTGGAATACGACCAGCCGCTGTTCGTGATCGAGTGATCCCGCTCGACACGCCATCGGCCCACCCC
Organism: Guyparkeria sp.; assembly: GCF_041687595.1. Lineage (NCBI taxonomy): Bacteria > Pseudomonadati > Pseudomonadota > Gammaproteobacteria > Chromatiales > Thioalkalibacteraceae > Guyparkeria > Guyparkeria sp. The sequence goes on from NZ_JAWLBP010000005.1 coordinate 14,198, forward strand.
GTATTTCCAGGAGTCATTCGAAGATGCTGAACAAGGTTCTGATCGCCAACCGGGGCGAGATCGCCCTGCGGATCCTGCGTGCCTGCCGTGAACTCGACATCGGCACCGTGGCGGTGCATTCCACCGCGGACCGTGACCTCAAGCACGTCCGCTTGGCCGACGAGTCGGTCTGCATCGGCGGACCGCGATCCAACGAGTCCTATCTCAACATCCCGGCGCTGATCGCCGCCGCCGAGCTCACCGACGCCTCGGCCATCCACCCCGGCTACGGTTTCCTCTCCGAGAACGCCGATTTCGCCGAACGGGTCGAGGAATCCGGTTTCATCTTCGTCGGCCCGACCGCCGAGTCCATCCGCATGATGGGCGACAAGGTCACGGCCAAGGAGACCATGCGGGCCGCCAACGTACCTTGCGTGCCCGGATCGGAGGGCGCGCTGGACGACGATCCGGACGAGAACCAGCGTCTCGCGCGCGAGATCGGCTACCCGGTGATCATCAAGGCCGCCGGCGGCGGCGGTGGACGGGGCATGCGCGTGGTCCATACCGAGGCCCATCTCCATCACGCCATCGAGATGACCAAGAGCGAGGCGGGGGCGGCCTTCGGCAACCCGGAAGTCTACATGGAGAAGTTCCTGGAGCACCCGCGCCACATCGAGGTCCAGATACTCTCCGACGGCCAGGGCAATGCCATTCACCTGGGCGAGCGCGACTGTTCGATGCAGCGCCGCCACCAGAAGGTGATCGAGGAGGCCCCTGCCCCGGGCATCACCGCCGAGCAGCGCGCCGAGATCGGTGCCGTCTGCGTCGACGCCTGCAAACGGATGAACTACCGTGGCGCCGGCACCTTCGAGTTCCTCTACGAGAAGGGCAGCTTCTACTTCATCGAGATGAACACGCGCCTGCAGGTCGAACACCCGGTGACCGAGATGATCACCGGGATCGACCTGGTCAAGGAGCAACTGGCCATTGCCGCCGGCATCCCGCTGTCGCTCACCCAGGAGGACATCGAGTTCCGCGGGCATGCCGTCGAGTGCCGCATCAACGCCGAGGACCCGGCCACGTTCGTGCCCAGCCCCGGCAGGATCTCCAGCGTGCACTTCCCGGGCGGGCTGGGCGTGCGCGTCGACTCGCACATCTACAACGGCTATTCCGTTCCGCCGTACTACGACTCGATGATCGGCAAGCTGATCACGCACGCGGGGGACCGCGAGGCGGCGATCCGCCGCATGCACGGCGCGCTTCACGAGATGGCTATCGACGGCATCAAGACCAACATTCCTCTCCACCGAGAGCTGATGGCTGACGCAAACTTCATTGCCGGCGGCATGGACATCCACTTCCTGCACAAGCGGCTTGGAATCACCTCCTGATGGCCAACGAGTGGCAGCAGCTCTGGCTGGACGTGCCGCGCGACGACGTCGAGGCGGTCGAGGACGCACTGCTGGCCGCCGGGGCCCTGTCGGTGACACTCGAGGAACTCGGCGACGAACCGGTTCTCGAGCCGCAGCCGGGCGAATCGCCCCTCTGGGCCGAAGTGCGCGTGGTGGGGTTGTTCGAGGGTAGTGTCTCGCCGGCGACCATCGTCGGGGTGCTGCATGGCGAGCTCCGACCTGCCCTCCTGGAGGGACTGGGTCACCGGGTATTCGACGAGGACGACTGGGTCCGCCGTACGCAAGCGGACTTCGCCGCCATGCCCATCGGCGAACGGCTGGTCATCGAGCCAGCCTGGGAGGACTCCTCCACCGAGACCGATCGCCTGCCGATCCGGCTCGATCCGGGACTGGCGTTTGGCACGGGCAAGCACGAGACCACACGGCTGTGCCTGGAATGGCTCGAGTCGCAGGACATCGCCGGCCAGCACTGGCTGGACGCCGGCTGCGGCTCGGGCATCCTCGCCATCGCTGCGCTCAGGCTGGGAGCGGCGCGGGTCGACGGTACCGACATCGATCCGCAGGCGCTCACCGCCAGTCGCGGCAATGCCGAACTCAATGACATCGAAGCCGAACGCTTCGCGCTGTACCTGGCCGACGACTATCCGTCGGACCGGCAAGTCGACGGGATACTGGCCAACATCCTAGCGCCTACCCTGATCCAACTGGCGCCGGTGCTGAGTGCTCACCTAAAGGCCGGCGGTCGGTTCGCGCTGTCCGGTATCCTGACCCACCAGGCCGACGCAGTGGCCGCGGCCTGGACGGCCGCCGGCAACGAGGTGACCACCTTCCGGGAACTGGGGGACTGGGCGCTCGTGGCCGGACGCCGGCCCTGATCACGGTCGCGGCTAACGTCCGGGCGTTGAATCGCCACCCTCTTCCCGCGCCAACTCGTTTTGCCGAGCTTCCCGCTCCTGGTCCAGGAGTGCCTCGATTCGATCCAGCCGGTGGAGGATCTGCGTGTCAATGCGCTCCTCGTCCTCGGTGCTCGCCTCCATCCTCAACCCCACGAGGAACGCCGCGATTGAGGCACTGATCAGGCTCAACCAGATCACCGCCATCGCCACGAAGATAAGCCCCATCAGCCGCCCCGATTCCGTCTGTGGCACCAGGTCGCCGTAACCAACCGTGGAAAGGGTCACCAGCGTCCACCACATCCCGTCGCCGAAACCGTCGAAGGTCTCCGGATCGAGCATGGGCATGATCGAACCGCCCAGCGCCAGCAGAAAGGCCGTCATCAGGATAATGGCGAAGAAGACGTGCTGCCCAAGTTCACGGAAGTAGCGCCGACCGACACGCAGGGCGGTGATGACCACCAGCAGCCCCCGCAGCAGACGGGCACCGAGCAGAAAATTCACCCCCGGAATGAAAAGCAGGGGCAGCCCGAAGGCCACCACGGCCACCAGGAGCCAGTTGGTCCTCAGGTAGAAGGCGCGATCCTTGACCAGCGCCAGCAGCACCAGCTGCTCGACGAGAAAGAACCCCCACAGGATCACGTCGATGCCGAAGCCCTCGGACACCGAGAGGTGTCCGGTGTGAACCAGGTACCACTCGACCGGTATCCACATTGCGATGAACAGCAGGGGAAGTTCCAGCCGGAATGCCCAACGCTTCGCCACCCGACTCTCGTGGTCCGCCACCCCGGCGATGCCAAGAAGACGCGTGAGGGTCACGCCCCAATGAATCAGGAGGCGCGCGGCATCGTGCTCCGGTCGCGTCATCGGATCACCCGCCGAACCGCTGCCCACCGGCCATGCGGGTCATCCACCGGCGCAAGGGGGGTAACCCGGCGACGGCCTGGGTAGCTGCGGTCCGCGCGGTGACGATAAGGGGATCGCGACGACGATACCCCCAGTCGAACCCGTCCATCAGCGACTGGACGAGGTGGTTGTCCGCCCGGCGCATGCGCTCGTAGCGTTTCGCCAGGCGGACATCGCCCGGTTCCCGCCCCCGGGCCGTCTCCTCGGCAATCACCGCATCGAGCGCCTCGACATCGGCAAAGCCGAGATTGGCGCCCTGCCCGGCCAGGGGATGGATCGAATGGGCAGCATCGCCGACCAGGAGGACCCGCTCGGCCCAGTAGCGGTGGGCGTGCAGGCGGCGAATGGGAAACCACCCCTGGGCGGCGACCGACTCGATCTCGCCCAGTTCCGCCGGGAAGTGCCGCATCGCCTCGTGGCGCAGGGCCTCCGGGTCGAGGCCATGGCGGGCGCGCACGCGCTCGGGCCGGTCGTACCAGACCAGTGAACCGCGCGGGCCGGCCAGCGGCAGGAACGCCTGCGGACCGTCGGGCGTGAAACGCTGCCAGGTGATGTCCTGTTGGGGATAGGCGGTGTCCACCGACAGAATCTGCGCGGCCACCGCGTAGTCCCGGCTGCTCGCGCCGATCGATGCCGCCTCGCGCACCCAGGACCGCTGACCGTCGGCACCGATGACCAGCTCCGCGGCCACCTCGCGCCCGTCCTCCAGGGTCAGGCGCGCCTCGCGGGCCTCGACGGCCAGGCGCTTCGGCACGCTGCCGGTCAGCAGCTGCACGTTGTCGCACTCGGCAAGCTGCTCCCAGAGCGCGTACTGCACACGACGGTTCTCGACGATGTAGCCGAGATACGGCCGCCCGATCTCGGCGGCATCGAAGGTGAGATCGCCGGGCGCGACGGCATCGAAGACGCGCATGCGCCGGTACAGGGCGGACCGTTCCGCACGGATGGCTTCCCAGGCGCCCAGCCGGTCCAGCAGGGCGATGCTCGCCGGGGCCAACGCCGAGACGCGCAGGTCGAAGGCGTCGGCACCGCCTAGCGGCCGGGGACGCTCCCGCTCGATCAGCACCACGTCGCGGTTCTGCCGGGCCAGAGCCAGGGCGGCGGCGGCGCCGACCATGCCTCCGCCGACCACCGCGATCTCGCCGCGGATGGTCCGCTGGCTCGGCGCCGTGTCGGCCCTGCCCGTATCGACGCCAACCATCAGGCTATCCCCCGCGTCGCGCGCACGAGACGATTCTTCATCGGCAGCAGCCCGTCGAACATCGACAGTGTCGCCCCGCGCACATGGCCCAGGCCCGGCAGGTCGAGGGAGAAGCCGCGCACGAGACTGTCAGTCAGGCCGATGGTACGGCGATAGTCGGCCATGCGAAGCCCACGATATCGGGCCAGTCGCTGAGGATCCCCAGGATCCACGGCCTCGTCGGGGTCAGGGCGCAGCACTCGGGTCAGGTCGCGGATGTCCCGCAGGCAGAGGTTGAAGCCCTGCCCGGCGACCGGGTGCAGGGCATGCGCGGCGTTGCCCATCACTACCAGCCGGTCGGCCACCGCCTGCTCGGCGGTGACCAGCGCCAGCGGGTACTGGGCCCGCGTGCTCGGTGCCGAGAACCCGCCCAGTCGGTGACCGAAGGTCTCGTCCACCGCCCGGGCGAAGGCAACGTCGTCCAGCGTGGCGATCCGGCGGGCCTCGCCGCGTCGGGCCACCCAGACCAGCGAGACGCGACCGTCCGCCGCCGGCAGCACCGCGAGCGGCCCGCCCGTGGTGAAGCACTCGAAGGCCACGCCCCCATGCGGGCGGGCCGGCATGGCCGTGGCCACGGTGGCCACCTGGTCGTACTCGCGCCGCCGCACGCTCATGCCGGCCTGCTCGCGCACCGGCGACTCGGCGCCGTCGGCGGCCACCATCAGCCGTGCCCGGATCGTCTCGAGCCGCTCATGTCCGTCCGCGATCCGGACGTCGATGCCCGACTCGTCGCTCTCGTGGGAGACATACCGGGCCGGGCGGCGATAGTGGATGACTCCCTGCCCGGTCACAGGCACATCGAGCAAGGCCTCGATCCGCTCCCCCAGTTCGCGGTTGGGCATCACGTATCCCAGCGCTTCGATCCCGGCCGAACGGGCCGTGATGCGCGTCAGCCCGAAGTGGCCACGGTCGAACACCCGCACCTCGCGAATCGCGCCGGCCGACTCGCGCAGCGAGCGGTCGACCAGCCCGAGCGTGTCCATGTACTGCCAGCCGGCATCAGCCACCGCGGTCAGCCGCTGGTCGAAACTGGTCGACCGCTCGGGTGCCCGCTGCTCGATGACCGTGACGTCCCAGCCGTCCCGGGACAGCGCCTGTGCCAGCACGCCGCCGACCATCCCCCCGCCGACGATGACCACGTCGGTCGCCGTCGACCGTTCATCCGGATGGAGGGAGCGGGGTTCCTGGTTCATGGGGTCACTCCAGTGGCTCGTTCACGGGATCGAAACGGCCGCTCATCAGCGCCTCGATCTCGTCGATCGTCTTGGGAACCTGGCGGGTCAGCACCTCGTGGCCCTCCTCGGTCACCAGTACGTCGTCCTCGATGCGGATCCCGATGCCGCGATAGGCCTCCGGCACGTCGGCGTCAGGGTCGACGTAGATCCCCGGTTCGACGGTCATCACCATGCCGGGTTCAAGCGGCCGCCAGTCGCCGTCGATCCGGTACCGGCCGACGTCGTGAACGTCCGAGCCCAGCCAGTGCCCGGTCCGGTGCATGAAGAACGGGCGGTAGCGGCCCTCGTCGATCGCCTCTTCCACCGGTCCCTCGATCAGGCCGAGTTCCACCAGCCCTCGGGTGATGACCGCCACGGCCTCCTCATGGGGCGCATTGAAGGACACGTCGGGCGCGATGGCCTCGATGGCGGCAATCTGGGCATCGAGCACGAGCTGGTAGAGCTCGCGCTGCGGAACGGAAAAGCGGCCATCGACCGGCCAGGTGCGGGTGATGTCTCCGGCGTAGTAGTCGACCTCCGCCCCGGCATCGACCAGCACCAGGTCACCGTCCTTGAGCTCGGCGGCGTTGGCCCGGTAATGCAGCACGCAGGCGTTCGATCCGCCGGCGACGATGGGGGCGAACGAGGGCTCGCCGTGCGCGCTGGCGAAGACCTTCTGCATGATCGCGGCGATCTCGTATTCCCAGATACCATCGTGCACGCCCCTCGCGGCGGCGATGTGCGCCTCGGCGGAGACAACCGCCGCACGCCGCAGACGATCGATCTCGTGGGCGGACTTGATCAGGCGCAGCTCGTGCAGCGGGCCGGCCAGGTCCTTGAGCGTCTGTGGCGGCAGGATGCCCGCCCGGGCCCCGCGGCGCAGATCGTCGAACCATCCCAGGGCGCGGGCTACCAGTTCGTGGTCGTCGAACGGCAGGTAGAGCTTGTTGTATCCGCGCAGCAGGTCGGGCAGACGCTCCTCGATCTCGTCGATGGCGAATGCCTGGTCGACGCCGAGGACCGCCGGGGCGCGCTCGGTCCCGAGTTGAGGCCCTTCCCAGCGCTCGCGCTCCGGATCGCGTGGGCTGACGAAGCACACCACCTCGCCTTCCGCGCGCTTCGGGCACAGCACCAGCAAGGCATCCGGCTCCGCCAGCCCGGTGAGGTAGTGAAAATCACTGGACTGGCGGAACGGCCAGGGGTTGTCGTGGTTGCGCCACTGCTCGGTGGCGGCCGGGATGATGGCGACACCGCGCTTGCCGATCGCCTTGATCAGCCGCTTGCGGCGTCGCTGGTACTCGCGTCGCTCGGCGGGCGCGGGACCGATCGCCTGCATGCCTGGTATTCCTCTATGCTGCGGGGAAAGTGGTGGGCCGCGTCACTGCAGCCGCCGGGATCCGGCGGACTCGGGTACCGGCGGGTGCAACTGCAGGTACATCACGAGCAGGGCCGAGCTGAGGTATTCCTCGATCTGGTGCAGATCGAAGGCGTCATCCTCGGTCTTGACCGAATCGGTATCCAGCTGCGCGATGTCGCCCAGATCGTCGAACACCTCGCGTGCCTCGTCCGAGAGGGCGCGCCGGGCCGGCCCGTTCTCGATCGCGTAGCCGTAGAGCACGCCCTGCGCGAAGTCGACCAGCCCCTCGACCTGTTCCTTGAGGGTGGCATCCTCCGAGGGCAGCACCAGATCCAGCCCGAGGTTGTCCGCGCCGGTCACCTGCTCGACGAAATGCCGATACAGTGCGGCGAGATCGTCCGGAATCGCCGGTGTGTTCTCGTCTTCCTCGATCAGCTCGCCGATCCAGCGCGACTGGTCTGCCGGACCGCCTCCGATCCACATGCCGACCAGCACCCCTTGGGCCTCGCTGGGATTGGCCAGCGCACCGATCGAGTCGAGGGCCTGCTGGATTCGTTCGTATTCGGTCATTCAGTATCCCGTTGGCTTGTCGATGTCGCCGGACCGTCACACTGCCTCCCCGGATATCCCGACAGGCAGACGCAACCACGGCGGCCTTCGTCCATTGTCTCCGCTCGACAGTCTAAATGATAGACTTTGCTGGGAAACGCGGAGAACCACGAATCATGGCCGAACAGCTTGCCGACAAGATGGAGCGATTGCTGGCCGCATGCCAGCGAGTCAACGACGAGCGCACGGACCTGCGCCGGCAGGCCGATGCCCTGACCGAGGAGAACCGTCAGCTCCGGGACGTGATCGAGCAGAGTCATGCCCGCCTCCAGGAACTTGCCGGACAGTTGCGGCGTCTGGAAGAGCAGGCCGTCGACACCGAACGCGAGGAATGACGCAATGACCCAGCCGAACCGGCCCGTCACCGTACGGGTCATGGAAAAGGACTACCGCATCGTCTGTCCGCCCGAGGAGCAGGGCATGCTGCTGCGCACGGCCGAGTACCTCAACGACGAGATGGCCGAGATCCGAAAAACCAGCAAGGTGCTGAGCACCGAACGCATCGCCGTGCTCGCGGCGCTGAACATCACCCGCCAGCTGCTCGAGGGGCGTGAACTCTCGCTGCCCGAGGGTATGGCCGACGAGGAACTCGAAGCACGGATCGACACCCTGCTCGAGGCGCTGGAGCGAGACTGAAAGCCGCTCGCATGCCGGGAGACACAATCTCCCGTCACCGTCGGAAAACCCGGAAGCCACTCAGCAGCCCCCAGCGGCACCTCGGATTCGTGCTTCCAGACCCCTTGCAAGCCGGGCGCTCCGGACCTACGATGAACATAGTCTTCTGGGACGTTCGCCAGGTAGCGCTCAATCCCTTGAGCCTTAAATTGCGACCCAGGGGGCGACAAGCGGTTCTGTGCGCATGTCCGCGACAGCGGAAAGCCTGATGAGCCGGGCGGAGCCCCCGACTTGAACCTTCCGGTTCAAGGTCGTAGCGCTGCCAGCGGCGTTCTGGAAGGCCCCTCATTTCAGGAAGGTCTGAATGAATCCGACACCGCTCTGCGCGTCACGATTCGGGCAGATGCGAGGCATTCGTCCGCTGTGGAAGATTCATTCAGACCTTCCTTAATCGAATCATGAAACATCCCGACAAGACCGCCCTGAGAAAAACCCTGCGCGCACGCCGCCGGGCTCTGGGCGGCTTTCATCGACACATGGCCCTGCTCCGCATCGAGACCCGGCTCGAGCGCCTCACGCGCAGCCTCGGCCTGCATGCGGTGGCGGCGTATTGTGCCTTCGACGGCGAGCCACAGCTCGACGGCTGGCTCCGGCGACATCGCGGCCAGGTCTGGCTGCCCCGGGTCCTCCCCGACCACCGACTGGCCTTCCATCACGCCAACCCCGTCACGGCCTGCTCGCACCGACGCATGCCGAAGACACGCACCAACGAGTTCGGCATCATCGAGTCCGACGATCCCCGCCGACGTGGGCTCAACAGCCTCGATGCCCTGCTCATCCCGCTGGTGGGCTTCGACACCCGCGGCAATCGTCTTGGGATGGGCGCCGGGTTCTACGATCGCGCGCTCGCGCAACGCCGCGGCCGCCGACCGCTCGCCATCGGCGTGGCCTTCGGCTGCCAGGAGGTCCCGTCCCTGCCGGTCGATCCCTGGGATCAGCCGCTGGACTACATCGTCACAGATCGAGCGCTCGTCACCGTCCGGCGGACACCGACCGACACCCCGACACCGAACTGAACTCAGGAGACCGTCATGGCCTACTGGCTGATGAAATCCGAACCCGATGCCTTCTCCATCGACGACCTCGAACGCGTCGGCACCGAACCCTGGGATGGCATCCGCAACTACCAGGCACGCAACATGATCCGGGACGAGATGAAGCCCGGCGACCGGGCCTTCTTCTACCACTCCAACACCAAGGTCCCCGGCATCGTCGGCATCATGGAGATCGTCAGCGAACCCAAGCCCGATCCCACCGCGTTCGACCCGGACGAGAAGTACCACGACCCGAAGTCCGACCCCGACAAGCCGCGCTGGTACCTGGTCGACGTGAAGTACATCCGGCACACGAAGCGCGTCATCCCGCTGACCGAACTCAAGGCCGACCCGGCCCTCGAGGAGATGCCGCTGGTCCGCCGCGGGAACCGCCTGTCGGTGATGCCCGTGACAGAAGAGCAGTTCGAGCACATCGTCTCGCTGGAAGACCGGATCGAGACCGAGTGAACCACTGATCCGCTGCACTGAGATGCGACCGGGTCAGCGACTCGTACCGCCTTCGCCGGAAGCCACACACACAAAAAACCGCGCCAATGGCGCGGTTCTTCGATGATCCGGCAAGTCCGCCCTAGGCGAGAAAGAGCGGATAGACGGGGTTGTCGCTCTCGGGCCAGTAGGGGTACCGCAGGCGATCGAGGTAAGCGGTCAGGTCGCCGACCTCCGCCTCGGGCACCTGGATCCCGACCAGCACGCGCCCGTAGTCGGCCCCGTGGTTGCGGTAGTGGAACAGGCTGATGTTCCAGCGTGCTCCCAAATGGGAGAGGAACCTCAGCAACGCGCCGGGCCGCTCGGGGAACTCGAAGCGGAACAACTGCTCGTCACGGATGTGCCCCGCATGCCCGCCGACCATGTGGCGGCCGTGGAGCTTGGCCATCTCGTTGTCCGTCAGGTCGACGACGGGATAGTCCGCACCCTGCAGTTGCGCCAGCACCCGCTCGCGGTCGCCCTGCTCCGCGATCTTCAGGCCGACGAAGATGTGGGCGCGATCGGGATCGGCGAAGCGGTAGTTGAACTCCGTGATCTGGCGCCGCCCGAGCAGTTCGCAGAAGGCGAGAAAGGCCCCGGGACGCTCCGGGATGGTGACCGCGTAGAGCGCCTCGCGCTGCTCGCCGATCTCGGCGCGTTCGGCCACGAAGCGCAGACGGTCGAAGTTCATGTTCGCCCCGGAAGCGATCGCCACCAGCGTTTCCCCGGACAGCCCCCGCTCCCGCGCATAGCGCTTGAGCCCCGCGGTGGCGAGCGCACCGGCAGCCTCGTTGATGCTGCGGGTGTCGTCGAAAATGTCCTTGATCGCCGCGGCCATCGCGTCGGTGTCCACCGTGATCACCTCGTCGACGGCCTCGCGGGCGACGGCAAAGGGATACTCTCCGATCTGGCGCACGGCCACGCCGTCGGCGAACAGACCCACCTGGTCGAGCACAACCCGCTCGCCCGCTTTCATCGCCGCGGCGAGGCAGGCGGCATCCTCGGGCTCCACCCCGATCACCCGGATCTCGGGACGCAGCGCCTTGACGTAGGCGGCCACGCCCGCGACCAGACCGCCTCCGCCGACGGGCACGAAGATCGCGTGGATGGGATCGGGGTGGTGACGCAGGATCTCCGCCCCCACGGTGCCCTGTCCGGCGATGATATCGGGATCGTCGTAGGGCGGGATGTAGGTCAGGCCCTCGGACTCGATCAGCGTTTTCGCGTGGGCGAAGGCATCGTCGAAGGCGTCCCCCACCAGAACGGCCTCCGCCCCGCGTCGACGCACGGCATCGACCTTGATTGCCGGGGTGGTCTCGGGCATGACGATCACGGCGCGCAGGCCGAGCGTCTGGGCCGCCAGTGCCACGCCCTGGGCATGGTTGCCCGCCGAGGCGGCGATCACCCCGCCACCGATGCGGCCCTCGCGCCAGAGCTTGTGGATCTTGTGGTAGGCACCACGCAGCTTGAAGGAGAACACCGGCTGCAGGTCCTCGCGCTTGAGCAACACCCGGTTGCCGATCCGCTCGGAAAGCCCGACGGCCTGTTCGAGCGGCGACTCGATGGCGACGTCGTAGACGCGGGCCTTGAGAATTTCCTCGAGATAGTCGCGCAGCAGGGGCGTCAAGTGTTCACCTCGTGATCGAATCGTGCCGGCGGCGGCATTGCCCGCCAAGCGGGCTTGGTGGTATACCATGAAAGGTTACCAGAAACTCCGGAGCCACTCGCGGGTCCTACCGCCGCTCCGATACCCCTCCTGATTACAGAGCGACGCACGAGAGATGAGCAACACGGAACAAGGCAAGCAGCTGGCCGCCCAGGCGGCTATCGAGTACGTCCCCGCGGGCAGCGTGGTCGGCGTGGGCACCGGTTCGACCGTCAACTACTTCATCGACGAACTGGCCAAGATCAAGAATCGCATCGAAGGCGCGGTCTCCAGCTCCGAGGCCTCCACCAAGCGCCTCAAGGAACACGGCATCGAGGTCTTCGACCTCAACAGCGTCGATTCCGTGCCGGTCTACATCGACGGCGCCGACGAGTCCAACGAGAACCTGCAACTGATCAAGGGGGGTGGCGGCGCACTGACCCGCGAGAAGATCATCGCCCAGCTGGCCGACAAGTTCGTCTGCATCGCCGACGAGACCAAGCTGGTCGACGTACTGGGCACCTTCCCCCTGCCGGTCGAGGTCATCCCGATGGCCCGAAGCATGATCGCCCGCGAGCTGGTCAAGCGCGGCGGCCAGCCGGTCTACCGCGACGGCTTCGTCACCGACAACGGCAACCAGATCCTCGACGTGCACAACCTCTCGATCATGGAGCCGGCGAAACTCGAGGCCGAACTCAACAACCTGCCCGGCGTCGTCACCGTGGGCATCTTCGCCCTGCGCCCGGCGGACGTCCTGATCCTGGGCACGGCCGACGGGAACATCCGCAAGATCGACGGGTGATGTCAGGCGTGCGTCTCACAGCCATACTCCGCCACCCTCTGCTCGCCGCCATGCTCGTGCTGCCGGGCCTGCTCGTCATGTCGACCACGAGCCTGGCCTGCGGCGAACCCGAGGCAGGCGAGGCCGATCTCCCCGTGTTCGGCTACATCGAGGATATCGCTGTCCGCGCACTTGACCGGGAGATGCGGGCAAAGATCGACAGTGGGGCGACCACGACGTCGATCGACGCCCGCGATATCGAGGAGTTCGAGAAGGACGACGAAGAGTGGGTTCGCTTCACGGTGGCCGAACGCGAATCCGACGAGGCCGTCACTCTCGAGCGCCCGGTAAGCCGTACCGTCAAGATCAAGCGTCACGGCCGCGACTCGCAGAAACGCTATGTCGTGGAACTTGCCCTGTGTCTCGGGGACAAATGGGTCACCGAAGAGGTTTCGCTCACCAGTCGCGAGCAGTTCAGCTACGGGTTGCTCGTCGGGCGAAACCACATGGCCGATCACCTGCTGATCGACCCGTCCAAGAAGGATTTGCAAACCTCCCGGTGCGACTAGACTCTCCTCTGGGTCATTCACGAAAAGCATCCGGGATGGGGGCGGCCGAAGTCGGCCGACCGCGACCTCGCATCTCATCCCGCCGCGCGGGTTCGGCCACGCTATCGACCTTGAGCACCACCACCCGCGCCACTCTGGAGACACCAGGCAAGCCATGAGACGCCTCCACCTTTTTTTCGTCGTGTTGCTGCTCTCGGTCGTCGGTCTGTCCGTCGCCTGGTACAAGTACCACACGCTCGGCTTCCCGCTCACCCCCGACCGGGAGACCGAAACCTGGACCGTGGAGGCACAGATTCGCGTCGAGACAGGATCGGCGCCCGCCTCGGTCCGCTTCGCGCTGCCATCCGACCCCCCGCACTACACCCTGCTCGACGAGGGTTTCGTCTCGCGAGGCTGGGGCCTGACGACCCAGTCTCGCGGCAAGGAACGCGAAGCGGTCTGGACCAAGCGCAGCCCCGAGGGGGACCAGACCCTCTACTACCAGACAACCGTCTACCGGGACCAGGAGGAAATCCAGCCTTCTGCCTACCCGGGCCCGGCCGATCCGCCGGAACTCGAAGAGCCGTTGAAATCCGCCGCCGAGTCCTTCATCGAGCAAATTCGCGCGGGATCGGCCGACATCCAGACCTTCGCCACCCTGCTGGTCAAGGAGGTCAACGCCAGTCGACCGAACGAAAACATCGCGGCCTTCCTCAAGCCCGACGCTACCGAGACCGAGCGCACCCGCCTGGCCATCCGCCTGCTGGCGATCGCCCGTATCCCCGCGCGCATGAGCCACGGGGTGCTGCTGACCGACGAGGGGCGCAACCTCACGCCCACCACCTGGCTCGAAGTACACAATTCGCGTCGCTGGGTGCCGATCGACCCACGCTCCGGTTCCGTCGGCTACCCACGCAACTTCCTGACCTGGTGGCACGGCGATGCCCCGGCGCTCGAGACTACCGGGCTGCAGGGCGCCACCCTGACCTTCGCCACCACGCGCAGCCTGCGTGACGCGATCGAGACGGCACAGTTGCAGTCCTCGATCGCCGAGTCGAGACTGATGGACTTTTCGCTGCTCGAACTCCCGATCGACGCGCAGAACACCTACCGCGTGCTGCTTCTGGTGCCGCTCGGGGCCCTGATCATCGTGCTGCTGCGCAACGTGATCGGGATCCGCACCTTCGGCACCTTCATGCCGGTGCTGATCGCCCTGTCATTCCGCGAGACCCAACTGGCCGCCGGGGTGATCCTGTTCACCCTGATCGTCGCCATGGGGCTGCTGATCCGCTTCTACCTCGAACGACTCAAGCTTTTGCTGGTGCCCCGCTTGGCGGCGGTGGTGATCGTGGTGATCTTCCTGATGGCGGTGATCAGCATCGTTTCCCACCGCCTCGGACTGGACACCGGTCTCTCGGTGGGGCTTTTCCCGATGGTGATCCTGGCGATGACCATCGAGCGGGTCTCCATCGTCTGGGAGGAGCACGGTCCGGCCGATGCCCTGGTCCAGGCTGTCGGGTCCATGATCGTCGCGGCACTGGCCTATCTCGTGATGGTCAACGCCTACGTGGCGCACACCTTCTTCGTCTTCCCGGAACTCCTGCTGGTCGTGCTGGCACTGACCCTGCTGCTGGGCCGGTACACCGGTTACCGGCTCACCGAACTGTTCCGTTTCCGGGCGTTCAAGACACTGGCTCACGTCAACCGCCCGCCCCGGGACGGTGAGCGCTGATGGCCATCAACTGGCCGATCACTCCGCGTCGGCTGCGCGAACTCGGCGTAGTCGGCATGAATCAGCGCAACGGCACATTCATCGCCGAGATGAACCCCCGTCGCTACTATCCGCTGGTGGACGACAAGCTCCTGAGCAAGGAACTCGCCGAGGAGGCGGGGCTCAACGTGCCGGCGCTTTACGCGGTGATTCGAAGCCCGCACGAGATACGCGACCTGCCGAAGATCGTGGGCGACCACGAGGAGTTCGTCATCAAGCCGGCCAACGGCGCCGGCGGGGACGGCATCCTGGTGATCGACGGCCGGCAGTCGGATTCGCCACCGGTATTCCGCAAGGCCTCGGGCAAGCCGGCCGATCTCGACGAGATCAGCCTGCATCTGTCGAATATCCTCGCCGGGGCCTACAGCCTTGGCGGGCGACCCGACGTGGCCATGATCGAGTATCGCGTCCAGTTCTCTCCCCTGTTCGAGAAGATCAGCTTCCAGGGCGTGCCGGACATCCGCACCATCGTCTATCGCGGCTACCCCGTCATGGCGATGGTCCGCCTGCCCACCACCCAGTCAGACGGCAAGGCCAACCTGCATCAGGGGGCAATCGGGGCCGGCGTGGACATGGCGAAGGGCTCCACGCTCGACGGGGTGGCTCACAACCGGCACGTCACCCACCACCCCGACACCCATGAACCGGTCAGCGGCGTAGACATTCCCGGCTGGCAATACCTGCTGGAAATGGCCGCCCGGTGCGGCGACATCACGGGGCTGGGCTACCTGGGCGTGGACGTCGTCCTCGACCGCGACCTTGGCCCGCTGATCCTCGAACTCAACGCCCGGCCCGGCCTTTCCATCCAGGTTGCAAACGGCGAGGGTTTGCGTCACCGTATCGAGCGCATCGACAGGCACCTCGACTACCTCGACCGCACCGAAACAGCGGCCGAACGTGCCGACTGGTCACGCGAAAACCTCGCCCCCATGAACCTCTGAACAGACGACGGAAACCGCATGTCGCAGTTGTTCGCCGTGATCGGCAACCCCATCGAGCACTCGCGCTCGCCCCTGATCCACCAGCAGTTCGCCCGGCAGACGGGCATCGACCTGGTCTACGAGAAGCTCTGGGCACCGATCGACGGCTTCGAAGCGGTGGTGCGGGAATTCATGGAGCGCGGCGGCGCCGGAATGAACGTCACGGTCCCCTTCAAGCTCGAAGCCTTCGACCTGGCCGACGAACACAGCCCGCGGGCGAAGCGCGCACTCGCCGCCAACACACTGGTCTTTCCCCGTGAGCCCGGCGGCCCGATCCAGGCCGACAACACCGACGGCATCGGGCTGGTGAACGATCTGGCCTTCCACGGAGTCGACATCTCCGGGCGGCGCGTGCTCATCCTGGGTGCCGGCGGCGCGACGCGCGGCGTGCTCGAACCCTTGCTGGAACGTACTCCCGCCGAGCTGACCGTCGCCAACCGCAACCCGGAACGGGCCTACGGCCTGGTCGAGGAGTTTGCCGATGTCGCCGGAGACTGCCTGCTATCCGGATGCCCCCTGGCGGGAATCGAGGCCACCCCTTTCGATCTGATCATCAACGCCACCCCGGCCAGCCTGACCCGACAGCTCCCGCCGCTGCCCGAGGAGATCATCGGTGCGGACACCACCGCCTACGACATGGCCTACAGTGCCGAGCCCACCGTGTTCATGGCATGGGCCGCAGCCCGCGGCGCGTCGACCCACGACGGGCTCGGCATGCTGGTGGAACAGGCAGCCGAAAGCTTCAGCCTGTGGCACGGATGCCGGCCGGACACCGCGCCGGTCCGCCTGACCCTGCGCGAGGCCATCGCGCGTTCCGGACAGGATCAGGGCTGACGACTCACCCAGCGGCAGGCCCCGCTCCGGGGCTGGTACCGATTCCACCTGCTTCCCGGCGCCTCCCTTCCACGTCGATCTCTCCCAGCCGCTGATCGACCTCGTCCAGATGCCGCCCGAACCCCGCCAAGGCTGACTCCAGTCCGCGGCACTCGCGCTCGAGGTTCTCGAACTGGGCCTGAAACCAGCGCTCGCGGCGCAGCTGTGCGTTACGCAGTGAGCGGTAGGCACGCCAGAGGATCAACAGGCCGATCAGTGACAGCAGCAGGGCGGCTGTTGCCAGCCATAGGGGAGAAATCATGCCGAACTCTCGATGCGATGAGTGATGCCGTGCAGGATACCCAATTGCCCCTGCCCCGGCATCCGGGCCGCCTCACTTCGCCCCACGCCGGGCAAGCACCTCGGCGTAGACCTCGTTCCGGGACAGGCGGGTCGTGCGCGAGACGACCCGGGCGATGCTCTTCGGCGCCACCCCCTCAGCCACCAGCGCATCAATGAGCGCATCCGCCTCGGCCGTGTCGGTACCAACCGCGGCCACGGGCGGCCCGACCATGACCACAAATTCCCCGCGGGCCGGGATCTCCCCGGCTT
Source organism: Guyparkeria sp. (assembly GCF_041687595.1). Classification (NCBI taxonomy): domain Bacteria; kingdom Pseudomonadati; phylum Pseudomonadota; class Gammaproteobacteria; order Chromatiales; family Thioalkalibacteraceae; genus Guyparkeria; species Guyparkeria sp. The sequence goes on from NZ_JAWLBP010000005.1 coordinate 31,153, forward strand.
GCAAATCCGCCAGCACGGACGCCAGACTGCCGTGTGCAAACTGCTCGAAGCGCTTGGTCAGCTCGCGGGCGACCACGGCGCGCCGCCCGTCGCCGAGTTGCTCGGCACAGGCGGCCAGACTCTTCGCGATCCGGTGGGGCGCCTCGTAGAACACCAGCGTCGCCTCCACGGCGGCCAGCGCAGCCAGCCGGTCGCGACGGGCCTTGTCCTGGGCGGGCAGGAACCCCTCGAACCAGAACGGCCGCGCCGGCAGCCCTGACGCGCTCAGGGCCGCGATCACAGCCGAAGGCCCGGGTATGGGGGACACCGCGATTCCTTCCCCGGTGAGTGCCGAGACCAGCAACTGGCCGGGATCGCTGATCCCCGGCGTGCCGGCATCGCTGATCAGAGCCGCCGAGGCACCCTGCCCGAGCCGCTCGACCAGTGACGCGCTCGCCGCCCGCTCGTTGTGCTCGTGGACAGCAACCAGTTCTTTCCTCACACCCAGATGATCGAGCAGGACCCGGGCATGGCGGGTATCCTCGCAGGCGATCAGGTCCACCCCGCGCAGCACCGACGCGGCCCGCTCGCTGATGTCGGCCAGGTTGCCGATCGGCGTGGCGACCACGTAGAGCGTCCCGGGTTCGACCCAGCGCCCCGCTCCGTCCGGGGAACGATCGAACGCCTTTCCTTCCTCCCGGTCAGACATGCATCCACCCCCCGTCGACATCGACACAGGCATTCACCGGGACCGGGTCCGCCAACGGCTCGCAGCCCCGGCATGGCTTTTTCAGGGTGTCCATTTGTTTATACTCACCGCTTGTTCACGTCATCGGGTTAACCGGGACATCACCAGCTACCTCAAAGGCGCCGGAGTCTGCATGCCGATCACCAACTGCCAGCTCGCCCAGAAGGATCTCACGCGTCACATGTCATCGACCGCTGATCGAACATACGCCCGGACCATCCGGACCGCCCTGGCCACAGTCGCCCTGATGGCGATGGCCGGGTGCGCACAGATGGCGGTTTCTCCCCAGGAAGCGCAGCGCTCCGAGGCCCAGATGCGGGTGGATCAGGCAAGGGCCGATGCCGACCCGGTCGCCCTGACCAGCGCTCAGATGGAACTGTCGCGCACCCTGACGGGGTCCGAGCGCGCCGAGCAGCAGCTCATCGCCATCGAGACCGCAATCGATGCCCTCGAACTCGAACTGGCCAGGGAACTCTACCAGCAGACCGACACCCGGGAGCAATGGCCGCGCATCGACCGGCGCCGGGCGGCGATTGCCGACGGGATCGGCCACTGGGCCGATGGAGACGTCGACCGGGCGATCCGCACCATCACCAACCTTCCGCTGCCACTCGCCCCGGAAACCGAACGCCGCCGACTGCTCCTGCTCGGGGCATTGAATGTCGACAAGGGCAATCACCTCGACGGGGCACGCTTCTATTCGGCACTCGGCGAACAGCTCCCAGACGCGCCGGCCGAGCAGGTGCATGCCCGACTGTGGGACGCGCTGGCAAACGTGGACACTCGGCAACTGGCGCAAGCGAGCGAGCGGACCACGGATCCCGTATTCGGCGGCTGGCTCGAACTAGCGCGCGACTACCGCCAGAGGCCGGACCGGCTGAGCGGCTGGGCCGACGCCAACCCGGACCATCCGGCGACCGCAACCGGGTTCGTCGAGGTGCTGACGACTACCGGGCCGATGGGCGCCATCGACACCCTGCGTGTCCCGGACAGGCACGGTCCGATCGCGGTACTGCTGCCGGAAGACGAGCGCTACCGCGGCATCAGCGAGGAAATCCGCCGCGGCATCGAGTATGCCCGCGAGGCTACGTCTCTGGGTTCCCAGCGAGATTTGTTCTACCTTGACTCGGGCACTGACGGGATGTCGGCACGCATCGCCCTCGAGCAGGCGGCCAACCGTGGCGCGAGCGTGGTCATCGGTCCGCTGGTCAAGGAGCAGATCAGTGCCCTGGGCGGCCTGCCCGCCGACGGCCCGGTGGTGATCGCGCTGAACAGCCCGCCCGACGGCGAGCGCCTCCCCCGCGGGATCATCAGCTACTCGCTGTCACCGGAGCAGGATGCCGTCTCGGTCGCCAACCGCATGCTGGCCGACGGTCACCAGCGGGTTGGTGTATTCGCCGCCGACACCCGGCTGGGGCAGCGCGCCCGTAATGCCTTCGTCGACGAGTTCACGCTGCAGGGCGGCGAGATCCTCGACGAGGCCACGTTCGCCGCCGGCCAGACGGATTTCTCCCGTGATCTTCCCCGGCTGCTGAAGATGCAGTCCGAGGAGGATGGCCCGTTCCAGCCAGAGATCCGCAGCGACATGGACGCCATATTCGTCGCGGCGGCTGCCGACGAATTGTCCCTCGTGGCCCCACAGCTCGACTATTTCGGCGCCGACGACCTGCCGCGCTATGCCCTGTCCACCACCTACTCGGGCAACCGCGATCCGCGCAACGATTCGGACAAGCAAGGCACCATCATCCCGATTGCCCCGATGCTGCTGGCCGGTTCCGCCGGGCCGGGACACCCCATGCGTCTCGCCTATGAGCGTGCCCAGCTTGCCGGCTCCCTGCCGAGGCTGTTCGCCTTCGGCGCGGATGCCGCGATGCTGGCCGCCCATCTCGACATCCTGCTCGACGGAGGCGTGGTCTCCGGGCTGACCGGGGACCTGTCCTTGACCCCCGTCGGCGTCATCGAACGCAACGCGGCCTGGGGGCAGTTCCGCGACGGCATGCTGCGCCCCTATGGCACGGAATCCGGCTTGCCGACCACCGACAGCCCGGTCAGCCCGGTCAGACGCCCGGCGAGCGCCCCCGACACCACTGCCCCCGGCAGCGGCGAGACATTCTTCCGGATCGTCGAGTGAGATCGTGAGGCCGGGCAACCCTCTCGGCCGCGCCGCCAGGCATTGGATGGAGCGCCGGGCCATGCCGTGGAACGGAACGCGCCAGGAGCGGGGACGGCAGGCCGAGGAACTCGCCCGGCGTCACCTGGAGCAAAACGGGCTGGTCCTCCTCGAACGCAACGCCCGCGCCGGACGCGGCGAGATCGACCTCGTCATGCGGCGCGACGACACGCTGGTGTTCGTCGAGGTCCGGGCGCGGGCGACCGGCTCGCTGGTCTCCGCCGCCGAGAGCCTGTCGCCGCAAAAATGCGCCAAGGTACGGGAAACCGCACAGCGACTGGTAAGCTCGCGTGATGCCTGGCAGGACATGTACTGCCGCTTCGACGTGGTGGCCGTGACCGTTCCCCGCCATGGCGGCAGGCCGGCTATCGACTGGCTCCCCGATGCATTCTGACTCAGCAAGTATTCCCTGAACACGCTATCGAGCGACAGCACGGACCCCTGACGAAATGAGCGAGATCCTAGACGGACTCAAACGACGCCTGGACGACGACCTGCAGGAGATGGGCCGCCTGCTCGACCAGATCGCCCCGCAAGCGCTCGAGGCGGCCGGCGTCATCCTGACGGCCGTGCTCAATGGGCAGCGCGTGCTCGCCTGCGGCGCCCGGGACCGAAACGACCTGGCGCACTATTTCGCCCGGCTGATGACCGGACAGTTCGAGCACCCGAGACCCGGGCTCCCGGTGATTCCCTTGGCCGAGTACCCGGGCGGGAAGGAGCCCTTCGTCAAGCCGATCCGGGCACTGGGGGCCCAGCACGACGTGCTGCTCGCCATCACCCGCAACGCGGTCGACGGCATCGAGCCCGCATTGCGCGCGGCGCACGAACGCGAGATGCAGGTGGTCCTGATCTCCGCCGGATCCGAGGAACTGATCGCACCGCACCTGCACAGCCAGGACCGGCTGATCTGCGTGCCAACCGACCGCCCCGGCATCGCTCAGGAGATGCAGCTCAAGCTCATCCACATGCTGGTCGACCTGGTAGACCGCCAGCTCCTCGGCCTGACGAACTGACCCCATGAGCACCACGGACATCGAAACTCTTGCACAGCGCTTGGCCGACCGCATCGGAGCCGATCGAGTCGCCACCGATGCCGGCACCACCTGGGCCTACGGAATGGACAACAGCCGGGTGCATCACGCGCCCGGCCTGGTGGTCTTCCCGGAAAGCCACGACGAGGTCGTGGAGGTCATCCGGGCCGCCGCCGAGGCGCGCATCCCGGTGACCACCCGCGGACGCGGCACCGGCACGGCCGGCGGCTCGGTACCGGTAGAGGGTGGCATCGTGCTGGTGACCGACCGCATGACGCGGGTGATCGACTTCCGACCCGAGGATCGGCTGATCGTGGTGGAGGCCGGACTGATCAACGCCGACCTGCAGCGCATCGTCGGCGAGAAGGGTTTCTTCTGGCCCCCCGACCCGACGAGCAACGTGCTTTGCACCGTCGGGGGCAACCTCGGTGCCAATGCCGCCGGTCCGCACGCGGTCAAGTACGGCACCACCCGGGAGAACGTGCTCGGCCTGCGCGCGGTCGACGGCCAGGGCCGGAGCATCAAGGCGGGCACTCAGACGACCAAGGGCGTGGTCGGCCACGATCTCACCCGCCTGCTGATCGGTTCGGAGGGCACGCTCGGCGTGATCACCGAGGCCACCCTGCGGCTCACGCCCCTGCCCGAGACACGACGACTGCTGCGCGCCTTCTACCCCGACATGCACGCCGCCTCCGAGGCCGTCTCGCGACTGATGGGCCAGCCGGCCACCCCGGCGGCCATCGAGTTTCTGGACGGCAACGCCCTGGACCTGCTGCGGCGCAATTCGGCAGTAGAGATCCCCGAGGATGCCGGCGCCCTCTTGATGATCGAGGTCGACGGCGACGAGACCGGCATCGACGGGCTGGTCGAGCGGATCGAGGCCGCCGCGAACGACCCCGACAAGGCGATCGACATCGCCGTCGCCCGCACCGAAGAGGAGCAGGCCAGCCTCTGGGCCGCGCGCAAGGCGCTCTCGCCTACCCTTCGGCAGGTGGCACCGAAAAAGATCAACGAGGACGTGGTGGTCCCCGTCTCGCGCATCCCGCGGCTGATCGCCACGCTCGACGAGATCGCCCGCCGCCATGCCATCGCGATCGTGAACTTCGGCCATGCAGGCAACGGGAACATCCACGTCAATCTGCTGGTCAACCCGGACGACGCCCGCGAGATGGCGGCAGCGGAAAAGGCCCTGACCGAGGTCTTCGATGCCGTGCTGGCACTCGACGGTACGCTCTCGGGCGAGCACGGCATCGGCTACGTCAAGCGCGAGTTCGTCTCCCGGGAGATCACGCCGGATTCGCTGGCCCTGATGCGGGGCATCAAGCAGGTCTTCGATCCGCTGGGCATCCTCAACCCGCACAAGAAACTGCCCGATACGGAGTCAGCCGATACCGACGGTTGAGGCTGTGGCAGACTGGGGCCTCGACCGGACCGCAAAACCCGCTCGCATGGAGGAGCACTCGACTTGGACCACAGCGTGACCTTTCTCGCCAGCGCGACCATCACCGGCTTCGCCCTGGCGACCGCCCTGCTTCTCGTCGACCAATGGCAGCGGGCCAGGCTCTCTCTCCGGCTGCCCGCCCTGCTGATCGCGATCGCGGCACTGGTCGGCCAGGCGGCCCTGCTCTACCGACTGGGCTTCCAGACCGATCCGACCGCCCTCAACCTCACGGTGCTCAACTCGCTGTCCGTTGTGTTCGGCCTGGCCAGCGCCATCACGGTGGTCAGCACCTTCCGCGAGCGACTGGAGAGCATCGCCGTGCTGCTGCTGCCGATCACGGCACTGACGGTCTTTCTCACCGTGTTCGTCCCCGAGTCCAACGTCCCGATAAAGACCGGCATGGTGGCGCTGGATGCCCACATCCTGATCTCGCTGGCCGCCTATGCGCTACTCACGCTGGCCGCGTTGCAGGGGGTAATGCTGCTGCTGCTCCACCAGGCCCTGCACGGTCACCAGCCGGCCGGCTGGGTCCGCATGCTCCCGCCCATGGAGTCGGTCGAGCAGCTGATGTTCCGGTTCATCGTCACCGGCTTTTTGCTGCTGACGCTGGCGCTGGTGACCGGCTTTCTCTTTCTCGAGAACATCTTCGCCCAGCACCTGGTGCACAAGACCATCCTGTCGGTCATCGCCTGGGTAGTCTTCGCCGTATTGCTGGTCGGCCGCCACCTCGCCGGATGGCGGGGACGCACGGCGGTGCAGTGGACCCTGGCGGGCTTCATCCTGATGGGGCTGGCCTACTTCGGCACCAAGATCGTGCTCGAGTGGATACTCGATATCGGCTGATTTCCGCAATCGCGACCCATCGGCTCGAAATACTGCCGCCTTGGCCTTACACTGCCGGCTGGCCCAATAACGAATCCAACCACTCTTGAACGAGATACCCTTAGGTTTTCTGTTCACGGCCCTGGCCGTGCTCATCGTCCTGTCCGCCTTCTTCTCCAGCTCGGAGACCGCCCTGATGGCGCTCAACCGCTACCGGTTGCGCCACCTGGCCAAGCAGGGCCAACGCGGCGCGATCCTCGCCTCGCGGCTGCTCGACGAGCCCGACCGCCTGATCGGCCTGATCCTGCTGGGCAACAACTTCGTCAACATCCTCGCCTCGTCGATCGCCACGGTGATCGGCCTGCGGCTGTTCGGCGATTCCGGCATCGCCATCGCCACCGGGGCGATGACGTTCCTGCTGCTGATCTTCGGCGAGGTCGCGCCCAAGACTGCCGCTGCCGTCTTCCCCGAGCGCTTCGCCTTCCCGGCCTCGTTCGTCTACTCGTTCCTGATCCGCCCGCTGCGTCCGGTCATCTGGCTGATCAACTGGCTGGCGAACGGACTGCTGTCGATCTTCGGGCTGCACCCCAGCGGGGCCGGATCGAACGCGCTCACCCGGGCCGAACTGCACACCATCGTGCGCGAGTCCGGCCAGCGCCTGCCGGATCTCGACCAGAGCATGCTCCTGTCGGTGCTCGAGCTCGGCAAGGCCAGCGTCGAGGACATCATGATCCCGCGGGCCGAGATCGTCGGCATCGACATCACCCAGGATTGGAAGGACGTCCTCGACCAGCTCATCCATGCCCCGTATTCCCGTCTGCCGGTGTTCGAGGGATCGGTGGAGCACACCATCGGGATCATCAACGTACGACGACTGATCGGCCCACTGATCGATCAGAGCCTGACGCTCTCCCGACTCAAGCGGCGAGTGGCCGAACCCTATTACGTGCCAGAAGGCACGCCGCTGACCACCCAATTGCTCAACTTCCAGCGCCAGGAGCGACGCTCGGCCTTGGTCGTGGACGAATACGGCGACATCCAGGGACTGGTAACGCTCGAAGACATCCTCGAGGAGATCGTCGGCGAGTTCACCACCTCACCCGATTCGGACCATGAGGGCATCACCCTGCAGGACGACGGCCGTTATATCGTCCGCGGTAACCTGCCGATCCGCGAGATCAACCGCGAGCTCGAGGTCGAACTGCCCACCGACGAAGCCAGCACGCTCAACGGGCTGGTGATCGAGCAACTCGAATCACTGCCGACCGTGGGGGCCACCATCGACCTGCCCGATGCACATATCGAGGTGCGGACGGTGAGAAAGCGCGCCGTCGACACGGCACTGATCACCACCTTCAAGCGCGGCGACGGCGAGACCTGAGGCAAATGGCCAAGAAGAGCCAGACAGCGTTCGTCTGCCGTGAATGCGGCGCCGACCACCCGAAGTGGGCCGGGCGCTGCAACGAGTGCGGTGCCTGGAACAGCCTCGCCGAGATGCGTCTGCCGGGCGGGAAGTCGCCGGCTCGCGAAGCGGCGGGATACGCCGGCGAGGCGCCGGCCATCACGGCCATCGGCGAGGTCGAGGTCAGCGAGACGGCCCGCGAATCCAGCGGGCTGGGAGAACTCGACCGCGTCCTCGGTGGCGGACTGGTACCCGGATCGGTCGTGCTGCTCGGCGGCGATCCCGGCATCGGCAAGTCCACCCTGCTGCTGCAGACCGTGCTCGGCCTGCAGGACCGGCTCGAATGCCTGTACGTCACCGGCGAGGAATCCCTGCAACAGGTCGCCCTGCGCGGTCGTCGGCTGGGCAACGACCTGGCCGGGCGGGCCGGCGATCTGACGCTCCTGAGCGAGACCCGCATCGAGTCGATCCTGGCCGCCTGCGCAAAGTCCTTGCCCGGCCTGATGGTGGTCGACTCCATCCAGACGCTCTACACCGAGGAGCTTTCCGCCGCCCCCGGCTCAGTATCGCAGTTGCGCGAGGCCACCGCCCAGCTGGTTCGCTTCGCCAAGCGCCACGGGGTGATCGTTCTGATCGTGGGCCACGTCACGAAGGAAGGTGCGCTGGCCGGCCCGCGCGTGCTCGAGCACATGGTCGACACCGTGCTCTACTTCGAGGGCGACCCCGGGGCGCGTTTCCGCGTGATTCGCGCGGTGAAGAACCGCTTCGGCGCGGCCAATGAGGTAGGGGTGTTCGGCATGACCGACCACGGCCTGAAACCCGTGTCCAACCCCTCCGCGATCTTCCTCTCCCGCCACGAGAAGCCGGTGCCGGGCAGCGTGGTGATGGTCACCCGCGAGGGTACCCGTCCGATGCTGGTGGAAGTCCAGGCACTGGTGGCCGACCATCCCGGCGGCGGCTCGCGGCGGCTGACCGTGGGCCTGGACCAGAACCGCTTGGCGATGCTGCTGGCCGTGCTGCACCGTCACGGCCAGGTCGCGCTGTTCGACCAGGACGTGTTTCTCAACGTGGTCGGCGGCGTGCGTGTCGCCGAAACAGCCGCGGACCTGGCCAGCCTGATCGCGATGCTCTCGAGCTTCCGCGACCGGCCGCTACCCGAGGGACTGGTGATCTTCGGCGAGGTGGGGCTGGCCGGCGAGATCCGCCCGGTCCCCGGCGGGCCGGAACGCTTGACCGAGGCGGCAAAGCACGGCTTCACCCGCGCGATCGTGCCGAGAGCCAACAAGCCGCCGAAGCCCATCGAGGGGCTGGAGGTGATCGGGGTGGGTCACCTCGACGAGGCCATCGAGGCGGTCGACACCTTCTGAGACCGGGCCCGACGGTCTTTGGTCCCGCCTGCCGCCCGGCGGTATAATGTTGCAACCCATCGATGAGGCCAGCCATGGATTCCGACCGCATTTCCTCCCAGACCATCGAAGAAGGCGCCCCCTCGGCGATCGCCCAGTACGAGAAGGCCCTGGGGGAACTCGAGCAGATCGTCGCCCGGCTGGAACAGGGCGATCAGAGCCTGGAGCAGTCGCTCCAGGACTACGAACGCGGAATCCGTCTCGAGCGCCAGTGCCAGAAGGCACTCGACGAGGCCGAACAGCGCGTCAACGCCCTGAACGACTCGCCGGCGGAAGACGACGCTCCCTCCCGGGACGACGGCAGCCTGATCTGACCGCGTCGTGATCCCGACTTCGACATCAGCCGACAAGCACCATTCGACGCCGGACTTCGATGCCTGGCTGGCCTCCCTGCGCGCCCATTTCGAGCCCCGCCTGGACAGCACCCTCGATCGCCTGCTGGCAGACACCCCGACCGACCTGCAGGAAGCCATCCGCTACGCCGCCCTGGATGGTGGCAAGCGCCTGCGCCCCGCCCTGGTGTTCCTGGGCAGCCTCCACGGCCGCCCCTGGCCAGACCTGGACGACCCCGCCCACGAGAAGCTGTGGCCGGCGGCGATCGCCGTCGAGCTGATCCACGTCTACTCGCTGGTCCATGACGACATGCCCTGCATGGACGACGATGACCTGCGCCGCGGGCGCCCCACCCTGCACCGGGCCTTCGACGAGGCGACCGCCGTGCTCGCCGGTGACGCCATGCAGTCGCTCGCCTTCTCCGCACTGGCCGAGGCCCGGACGGACGAGGCCGTGCGACTGGACTGGATCCGGCGGCTGGCATCGGCATCCGGCCCTTCCGGCATGGTCGGCGGCCAGGCCATCGACCTGTCGCTGGCAGGAAACCGGAAAGCGAGCGAGATAGCCACGCTGGCCGACCTGCACGACCGCAAGACCGGGGCGCTGATCCGCGCGGCACTGGCCATGGGCGGGCGCTGGAGCGGACTGTCACCGCGCCAGACCGCACAGGTCGACTTGTTCGGCCGTCTGCTCGGCCGCGCCTTCCAGATCCAGGACGACATCCTCGACGTCACCGGCTCGGCCGAGGCACTGGGCAAGACGCCGGGCAAGGACCTGGCTGCGGACAAGTGCTCGTACGTGACCGTCGCGGGGCTCGAGGGAGCACGAAAGGAACTCGATGACACGGTTCGCCGCGCGCATGCCGCGCTGTGGGAACTGGGCACGCTGGGCACCGACAGCCATGCGCTGAGCAGCTGCCTGGATTTCGTCATCCACCGCCAGCACTGACGGCCCCAATGCCCCTTTCCTCCGTTCATACTCCGCATCTCGACCTGATCGACAGCCCCGCCGACCTCAAGGGGCTGTCGCGTCCGACACTGCATGCGCTGGCCGAGGAACTGCGCACCGCCCTGCTCGCCCAGATCGATGCCACCGGTGGACATCTCTCCGCCAACCTGGGCGTGGTGGAGCTCACCCTCGCCCTGCACCGGGTCTTCGACGCCCCCGAGGACCGGCTGGTGTGGGATGTCGGACACCAGACCTACCTGCACAAGACGCTGACCGGCCGCCGCGGCGAGATCGGTCGGCTGCGCCAGCGCGGCGGCCCGGCCGGCTTCACCCGCCGAGCGGAAAGCCCGTACGATCCGTTCGGAGCCGGCCACTCCAGCACCTCGATCAGCGCGGCACTGGGGATGGCCATCGCCGCCAGGCAGCAAGGTTCGGCCCGTCACGCGGTGGCGATCATCGGTGACGGCGCGATGACCGCGGGCCAGGCCTTCGAGGCACTAAACCATGCCGGCGACTGCCGCGCCGATCTCCTGGTCATCCTCAACGATAACGAGATGAGCATTTCGCCGAACGTCGGGGCGCTCAACCAGCACTTGACCCGTCTGCGCAGCCTGCCGCTGATCGAGAAGCTGCGTCATTCGGGCGAGAGTGTGCTCGCCCAGGCCGGTCCCCTGGGCGACCTGCTCGGCTCGACCCGGGCAAGCCTGCGCGACGGCATGCGTCACCTGACGGGGGCGAGCAGCCTGTTCGAGGAACTGGGTTTCCGTTACTTCGGCCCGATCGACGGGCACGACCTCGATGCCCTGCTCGACACGTTGGGCAACCTGCGAGACCAGCCCGGCCCGCGACTGCTGCACGTCGTCACGCAGAAGGGGCGGGGACTAGACGAGGCCGAGCGCGACCCGGTGCGTTACCACGGGGTCGGGCAACGCACTGTCAGCCGGCTGGCCTCCAAGGAGATCGCTCCGCCCGCCAGCCCCTCCACGCGCCCGACGTGGACCGAAGCCACCGCCGAAATCCTCTGCCGCCGGGCCGAGAGCGACCCGCGAATCGTCACCATCACGCCGGCGATGGTGGAGGGCTCCGGCCTCAAGACATTCCAGGAGCGCTTCCCGGACCGCCTACACGATGTCGGCATCGCCGAACAGCACGCCGTCACGCTCGCCGGCGGCCTGGCCACCGAGGGCCTGCGTCCGGTGGTCGCGATCTACTCGACCTTCCTGCAACGCGCCTGGGACCAGGTGATCCACGACATCGCCCTGCAGAATCTGCCGGTGGTATTCCTCGTCGACCGCGCCGGGCTCGTGGGCCCGGACGGCCCGACCCATGCCGGCAGCTTCGACATGTCGCTCGGCCTGAGCGTGCCGAACCTCCGGCTAGCCGCCCCAGCCGATCAGCGCGATCTCGAGGCGGCCATGGAGACAGCTCTGGCACACGACGGGCCGACGATGATCCGCTTCCCACGTGACCGCTGTCCCGCCGATCTGGGTGGAGCCGCGGGTAGCGACTCCTGGGCACCACGCCTGATCCGGCGCAGCAGTAATGCTGGACGACGTCTGTTGCTGATCGCCGTCGGCCCGCTGACCGAGACACTGCAGCCCATCTGCGAGGAACTCGACCTGACCCTGCTCGACCTGCGCTGGGTCAAGCCGTTGCCCTTCGAGGCAATCGCGGAACTGGCCGAGGCACATGCGGGGGTCGTGACCGTCGAGGAAGGCAGCCGCATCGGCGGGGTGGGCGCGGAGATCCTCTCGCGGCTGCTCGAGTCGGGCAACCCGCGACCGGCCCTGCGACTCGGCATCGAGGACCGCTTCATCGAGCACGGCAGCCGCGACGAATGCCTGGCCGACACCGGGCTTGATTTTCAGTCACTTGCCGATAGTATCGCCGCATTCCTCGACAGGATTTCCGACTCATGACCGACCATTCCGCCCGGACCAGTGGGCCCACCTATACCCTGACCACCGAAGTGGAATTCGCCGCGGCCCACCGCCTGCACGGCTACGACGGCAACTGCGCGCGCCTGCACGGCCACAACTGGCGGGTAGTGGTCGAGGTGACCGGCACCCAGCTCGATTCGGTGGGCATGGTGATGGACTTCAAGGAGATCCGTGCGCGGGCACGCGAGGTCGCCAAGGGGCTCGACCACGCCTATCTCAACGAGATCCCGCCCTTCGACATGATCAATCCCACCGCCGAAAATCTCGCGGCCTACTTCCACCGCGAGATCGCCCGGCTGGTCGACGGTGAGACGTACCAGTGCTCGGCGGTCACCGTATGGGAAAACGAGCGCTCCGCGGTGACCTTCCGACCGTGACCTGCCGCCTGTGCTAGAGTCACCCCCGAGCGGCCATTAGCCCGCTTTATCCATTCAACATGCACCGAATAGCTTCCATGAACAGTCACGAAATGCCCGATGTCCAGTCCAGCCACGATGCGCGCGACATCGCCATCGACCAGGTGGGCATCAAGGCCATCCGTCACCCGATGACCCTCGTCGATGGCGATCAGGAACAGGCCACCGTCGCCGAGTGCCAACTCACCGTGGGCCTGCCCGCCGACCGCAAGGGCACTCACATGTCGCGCTTCGTGGCACTGCTCAACGAGAACCCGTTGCGCCTGTCATTGTCGGGAATGGCCGACTGGACACGGGCAATGGTGGACAGGCTCGAGGCCAACGCTGGCGAGGCGCATTTCACCTTCCCGTACTTCGTGCGGAAGGACGCCCCCGTGAGTGGCCAGCCGGCGGTGATGGATTACGACGTCACCCTCAGCGGCCACCTCGAGCATGGCCGGGCACGCACCATGCTCAAGCTGGTGATCCCGGTGACAAGCCTCTGCCCCTGCTCCAAGGAAATCTCCGCGTACGGTGCGCACAACCAGCGTTCGCACATCACGGTCGAGACCGAGATCAGTGACACCGCCCTGGCCATCCACGACCTGATTGCCGCGGTCGAGGCACAAGGTTCCTGCCCGCTGTGGGGGCTGCTCAAGCGTCCGGACGAGAAGTACATCACCGAGTACGCCTTCGACAATCCCAAGTTCGTGGAGGACATGGTTCGCGATGTCGCCAGCGCCCTCGACGACTTCGAAGGCATCAACGGCTTCGAGATCAGCGTGGAGAACTTCGAGTCTATCCACAACCACTCGGCATGGGCCGTGATCCGCCGTCCGGCGCGCTGACACCCAGCCCGGGAGCGACATGAAAAAGGGCCCCGTCGATCGACGGGGCCCTTCTTGCATCCGGCCGGGCGAAAAGGCCCGGTCCGACTCGACCTCACTCCAGCTCGGACTTGATCCGGGACAGGACGACCGAGCGATCCTCCGGCAGCGAGCCACCGGCCACGTTGATGGTACGGATGCGGACGTCGGTACCGCCATCTCGGCGCGGCTCGACCCGAAGCGTCAGATGGAGTGTCATCTCGGCATCCTTGTCGATCGTCACGCCGCGCATGAGGATGCCCTCGTAGAGCGCCTGCGGGTAGGGGTGGCTCACCTCGACCTCACCCGTGTCCCGATCCCGGGAGACCGGATCGAAGCCCAGACGGTCCAGCGCCAGCCCCAGCCGGTTCCATACCTTCGGGTAGGACTGAGTCACCACGACGTGGCGATCCTCGGGCTCGTCCCCTTCCACCTTGGCCCGCGGGCTGAACTTGGCACCCACCATCTGCCGCGCCTCCTCGGCACTGCCGCCAGACAGGTAGGCCGCCAGTCTTGCCATGGTCTCGGCATTCATCGACGGGTCGTCCACCGCGTTGCTGTACTTGAAGGTGTCGCTCTCGTCACCCGGCATCAGGGGCTCGTCGCCGGTCAGCTCGCGCTTCTGGCTGGTGACGAACACCAGCGTTTCGCCGGCGTCGTCGCCCCGCTCGATGCGCAGGCGCACCCGCTCGATGAAATCGGGTTTGAAGAGGGTATCCGCCGCGACCCGGAGGAAATTCATGATGGAAAAGCCGGTCTGGTCACCACTGGCCAGCCCGGTCCACTCGGTCTCGATCAGCCCGGCGCTCGCCTCCTGGCGGCGGATCGTGTAGCCCTCCTCGCGCAGGAAGTCGCGCAGTTTCGGCCATACGGCGTCCGGCTCGGCTGCCACCACCAGGTAGCGCGACCCCGGCTCTCCGGCGACCTGGATGTCGGTTCCCGAGTCGAGCACCCCGCCGGATTCGCGGCGATCCATCTGCTCGGCACGGGCGGAGGCGATCTCCGGAAGTGCCACCGCCCCGCCGGATGTCGGCCGAGTGAATTCCGGCGGCACCTCAAGGTTGGCGGCCCGGTCGGCCTGACGATCGTCACCACCGAAGAACGGGACGCTGGAGCAGCCGCTGATCAGGCCGGCGGCCGCCACCGTCGCCAAGGTCAGCATCCGGGAAGGGTTGGTGTGTCGCATACCTGTTGTTTTCCAGTGTGTATTGATCATGAGTGGGTCACTGCCCGTCGAGGCAACCGGCTTCACCGAGCGCCTGCTCAAGGCCGGCGTGGCAGAAATCGGCCAGCGGGGTCAGCGGCAGGCGCAACGTGGGTCCAATCAGGCCCAGGCGGTGCAGGGCCCACTTGACCGGGATGGGGTTGGTCTGACAGAAAAGTTCACGGTGGAGAGGAGCAAGACGGCCGTCGAGACGCTCGGTCTCCTCGCTATCGCCCCCAAGCGCCGCCTCGGCCATCCGCGACATCAGGGCCGGCGCGACATTGGCGGTGACCGAGATGCTGCCTTGACCGCCAGAAAGCATGCAGGCCGCCCCAAGATTGTCCTCTCCGCTGTAGACGGCGAAGCCCTCCGGGCGGCGAGCCATCACGTCGCGCATGCGCTCGATCGAGCCCGTGGCCTCCTTGATCCCGACGATGTTGCGATGCTCGGCCAGGGCCAACGTGGTTTCCGGCGCCATGTCCACGGCCGTGCGGCCCGGGACGTTGTACAGGATCATCGGCAGGTCGACGGCATCCGCGATCACCCGGAAATGCTGCAACAGGCCTTCCTGCGTGGGCTTGTTGTAGTAGGGCGTGACCGACAGGTGGGCATCGGCCCCGGCCGCCCTGGCCCCACGGGCCAAGGCCAGGGCCTCGCGAGTGGAATTCGCCCCGGTACCGGCGATCACCGGCACCCGCCCGGCGGTCAGGTCCACCGTCGCCCGGATCACGGCGATGTGTTCCTCGTAATCGAGCGTCGCCGATTCGCCAGTGGTTCCCACCGCGACGATGGCATGCGTGCCGGACGCAACGTGCCACTCGATCAGGCGTTTGAGACCGACATAATCCACTGCGCCGTCGTCATGCAATGGGGTGACCAGGGCCACCATGCTGCCGGTAATCGTGTTCGCCGTCATGTCGCCTCGCGTGCTCTCTCGTGCTGGGAACGTGGGGCCGGGCCCCGTATGCGCCTGCCGGGCGCGGCAGGACCAAACTCGCATAGTACCGGCAGATATCAACCAGTGACAAGCCGACTCCGACTCGCGTCACGCCGCGGCGGATGCACCGCCCGACGCGGAGGCGGCCGACTGCTATATTGGAGCCGAGGGGACCGGAGAAACCGGCCCGACGATCATCACAATGTCACCAGAGAGCGGTTATACCCGAAGCGATGAGCAAACAGACCTCCAGCACGCCCTCCCCTTCTCCTCGTCCCGGCGACCCGGCCCCGGATTTTCATGGTCAGACTGGCGATGGTCAGTCCATTTCACTCGCCGACTGCCGTGGGCATTCGCTGGTCCTCTACTTCTACCCGCGCGACAACACCCCAGGGTGCACCACGGAGGCCCGGGATTTCCAGGCACGGCTTGCCGATTTCGAGGCGCGGGGGGCACGGGTGATTGGGGTGTCCAACGATGACGAGACCAGCCATCGGCGCTTCTGCGACAAGCAGGGCCTGACCTTCCCACTCATCGCCGACACCGACCGCGCGATCAGCCGGGCCTACGACGTGCTGCGGATGAAGAACATGTTCGGCAAGCGCTTCGAGGGCATCGAGCGCAGCACCTTCCTGATCGACGCCGAGGGCATGGTCCGCCAGGCTTGGCGCAAGGTGAAGGTGCCGAGGCACGTCGAGGAGGTGCTCGAGGCCCTCGATTCACTCTGACGCAAAGCGACCGGGGCCGACCGTCCCGGCAACGACACAACAGGGAAGCCCCGCAACGATGATCAGCCAGATTCGCGAGAACCGCTGCCTTTTCGTACTCGATACCAACGTCCTCATGCACGACCCCACGGCCCTATTCCGCTTCATGGAGCACGACATCTATCTGCCCATGATCGTTCTGGAGGAATTGGACGCCGGCAAGAAGGGGCAGTCGGAAACGGCACGCAACGTTCGCCAGGTCAGCCGCTTCCTCGACGAGATGCTCAGCGACGTCGACATCGGTACCATCAACGAGGGGCTGGCCATCCACAGCGCCATCCGCGACCCGGACGAGCACAACGCCAAGCCCAGCGGCCGGCTCTTCCTGCAAACCCGCGAGGAAGACGACGAACTGCCGGTCCGGCTGCCCGGGAGCCGGGCGGACAACCAGATCCTCGGCATCACGCTGGGGCTCAAGGAAAGGATCCGGGACAGGGAAGTCATCCTGGTCTCGAAGGACATCAACCTGCGCATCAAGGCCACGGCGGTCGGACTGAACGCCGAGGACTACCACAATGACCAGGTCCTGGACGATGTCTCGCTCTTGCACACTGGTCACGAGGCGCTTGACCCGACATTCTGGGAAACCCATGCGGACTCGCTGGAATCCTGGCAGGAGGAAGGCCAGGTCTTCTACCGGGTCCACGGGGCTGACACCTCGGAGTGGTATCCCAATCTCTACCTGCACCTCGACGAACCCGCCCCGTTCACGGCGGTGGTCCGGCAGGTGGAGAACGAGGGCACCGCGGTGCTGGAGAGCGTCGCCAACTACCAGCAGGAACGCCATGCCGTCTGGGGCATCACGGCCCGGAATCGCGAGCAAAGCTTCGCACTCAATGCCCTGATGGACCCGGATATCGACTTCGTCAGCCTGCTCGGCCAGGCCGGGACCGGCAAGACGCTGCTCACCCTCGCCGCCGCGCTGACGCAGACGCTGGAACAGAAGGAATTCACGGAGATCGTCATGACGCGGGTGACTATCCCGGTCGGCGAGGACATCGGGTTCCTGCCCGGTACGGAGGAGGAGAAGATGACGCCCTGGATGGGGGCGCTCATGGACAACCTCGAGGTGCTGGCCAAGACCGACGGCGGAGGCGGTTCCTGGGAACGCGCGGCGACCAACGATCTCCTGCAGTCACGCATCAAGATCCGTTCGCTCAATTTCATGCGCGGGCGCACCTTCCAGAAGAAGTTCGTCATCATCGACGAGGCCCAGAACCTCACGGCCAAGCAGATGCGCACGCTGATCACTCGCGCGGGGCCGGGCACCAAGATGGTCTGTCTCGGCAATATCGCGCAGATCGACACGCCCTATCTGACCGAGACCTCCTCCGGGCTGACCTACGTGGTCGACCGGTTCCGTGGCTGGCCGCACGGTGCACACGTCACCCTCACCCGGGGCGAACGTTCCCGTCTGGCCGAGTTTGCCGCGGAGGTCCTGTAACCGACCGTTTCACCCGGGAATACCACGCCGACATGCCGAAAAATCGCTCCATGTCCATGTTTCCCAAGGGGAAATGAACAGATTAAGCCCCTTTATCAGCGGTAAATTAATAAAGTTTGTAAGCATCTTCTAATGGGCAGATAATCGGCATTGCTTCCAAAGCAAAAAGATTCCACAGGGAGAGTCAAACAATGCGTAACTTTTTCAAGGCATCCATCCTCGGTGCCGCCATCCTCACGCTGTCCGGTTGCGGCTTCATGTCCATCAAGGGCGATCTCGACCCGAAAGCCATGGACATCTATGGCGAAATGTATGACAAGTTCGTCGAGAGCGGCGGCGACCTAGGTGCCGCCACGGTCTGGCACATGGAAGTCGACGAAGGCCTGACGAAGGAAGACATCAAGGTGAGCATCGAGTCGGCCGCTGTCGGCACGGGCCTGATGAACGTCGGCGAGATGCCGCTTTCCAAGCAGCTCGAGCTGGAGACCGGCGAAGAGCAGCGCTACCTGATGATCTATCAGTACTGCAGCCCGCAGATCGCCCGCCTGGCCGTCAACTTCAGCCCGTACTTCTCCGCCTACCTGCCCTGCCGCATCGCCGTGGTCGAGGACGACGAGGGCCGCTACCATCTCTACGGCCTGAACATGGACATGTTCGTGCACGGTGGCAAGGAAATGCCGGAAGAGTTCAAGAAGGAAGCGATGCACGTACGTGACACCATGTACAAGATGATGGAAGCGGGCGCCAGCGGCGGCTTCTAAGCCAACCTGACCCTTCCACCGGCCGGCCCTATGGCCGACCCGAAACCCGGCGCGGGCTCCGCGCCGGGTTTTTCTTTGTACGGAAAATGGCAACGGCCGACCGTTGCCGCAGCAGGGCGTGATGTCGACACCGTACACTTCGCCATGCCGTGGACATCGAACGCCGTTGAATGGCACTTAACGTGACCACCTCGCCTGCAACTCGGCTCGGCAACGGTGGCAGCCCGGTGGCCAGTACAGCACGCATCAAAAAGGCCCGCCTGTCCATCGACAGGCGGGCCTTCAGGATGGTTCGTGCCGCTAGAGGGCGGAGGCGTCAGGCCTCCTCGCCGTTGGCCGTGTGCTGGATCACTTCCAGGTCATGCATGGGCGTGCTCTCACGGCAGTACTCGCGCGAGAACTCCAGCAGCTGCTCCATGGCCGGCAGGCGGAACTTGTGGCGCTGACGGACGAAGGAGAAGTCCCGGAACAGGCGCGGACTCAGCGGCACCGCCGTGAGCAGGCCGAGCTTGAGCTCCTTGGTGATGCCGGCCGACGACATGATGGAGAGGCCCATGCCCGCCTCGACGGCACCCTTGATCGCCTCGGGGCTGCCAAGCTCCATGCAGACGTCCCAGCCCTCGGTCATGCCCTGCTCGCTCATGTAGCTGATCACGACCTCGCGGGTACCCGAGCCTTCCTCCCGGCAGATGAACGGATAGCTCATCAGCTTCTCCACCGGCACGCCCTTATCGGCATAGGCGGTAAGCTCGTGCTCCGGCGGCATGATCACGACCAGCTCGTCGCGACGGCATGTCTCCACCAGCAGGTTCTTATTGGTCACGCTGCCCTCGACCAGCGCCAGGTCGACCACGTTGTGCTCGACCATCGAGACCACCGATTCGGTATTGCCGACCTTCAGCCGCACGGACAGGTCCGGATGGTCCTGCCGGAAATTGCCCAACAGGGCGGGGAGCATGTTCTCTGCCACCGTCATGCTCGCCCCGATGTTCAGAGCCCCGCCGATCTCGCCGGTCATCTCCTTGACCCGCCGGTCCATCTCGTCATAGAGCTCGAATATTCGCTCGGATATCTCGTAGACCGTATGCCCCACGTCCGTCAGGGTGACGCGGTTGTGGGTCCGGTCGAACAGCCGGGTGTCGAAGTGCTCTTCCAGCTGCCGCACCTGGAACGTCACCGCAGGCTGGGTCATGTGCAGTGCCTCGGCCGCCTTGGTGAAGCTGAGCAGGCGGGCAACCGTGTTGAAAACCTTTAGGCGTCGATCGGCCATTGGCTAGTCTCGTTTCCGGGTGGCAATAAGCGTTAATGCATAGTGTATCAAGGCAACTTGTGCTTTGCGACTGCCTCCCGCCTCGGCAGGAGGCATTGTGCAAGCCACGGGACTTTTCTGCCTCCGCGAACCGGTTTATGCTCGGAGACCGAATGCTCCCGGCAACAGCAAACCATCTGGAAGAACCATCATGCAAGGAATCGCACTCCGTCTTCAGAACCTCCTCCGCCCGGCCGTCGCCGGCCTGTTCGCCCTCGGGCTGGTAACCGCCGGGCCCACCGCTGCCTCGACCATCTACAAGTCGGTCGACGAGAAGGGCAACGTCCAGTTCACGCAGACCCCGCCGAAGGACCGCCAGTCCGAAGCGGTGAATTCGACCTACGCCACGCCGGCGGCGCAGGAGTCGGAGAAAGCTGAATCCACCGAGGAGGCAGCCAGTGACGACCCGGCTACCGATCCGTCCACGGAAGTGAAGGTGGTGGACCGCGAAAAGGCGCGCGAGGCCTGCCAGAAGGCGAGGGAACAACGCGCGGCGATCGGCGACGGTGCGAACAACCTGATGGTCCGTGATGACGAGGGCAAGTACCAGCCGATGAGCGAGGAGCAGCGGGCGTCACGCATCGAGCGCCTCGATGCGATCATCGAGGAAGCCTGCCACGACGATGCCGACGGCGAGTAACGCACTCCTCGCCGAGACCCGCATCCGGGCGGCGCTGAACACCCGGCCCCGGGGAAGCGTGCCGATGGTGACAAACAGGCGGCCCGACATTGATGAGGGGGCTGCTGGCAAACCCATGCCCTCCACCTGACCCGACAGGCAATGCGTCGGAACGGCGCTCAGGGCCACTCGGGGGACTCCCTGCCCGGTCTTCCCGCCCTTGCCGTCCCACCCCGGCCCCGGCATGACTCCGCGGCTGCAACCTCCCCACTCGACGCTCCGATGGCCCGCCCGGTACAATCGCGGCGGGTCGTCGAGGTCACTTCACACGGCCAAGCCACCGCGCCCGGGGTCCGGAACTTCCGGATACTTGAGCGATTCGGCCGGACACCCACCCATTTCCACCCAGCGAAGCGAGACATCCATGCGAGCCAGCCAATTCGCCATCAACACCATGAAGGAAACCCCGGCCGAGGCGGAAATCGCCAGCCACCAGTTGATGCTGCGCGCGGGGATGCTGAAACGGCTTGCCTCGGGGCTCTACACTTGGTCCCCGCTCGGCCTGCGGGTCCTGCGCCGTGTCGAGGCGATCATCCGGGAGGAAATGGACGCCGCGGGGGCACTGGAAGTCCTGATGCCGGCGGTGCAGCCCGCCGAGCTCTGGGAGGAATCCGGCCGCTGGCACCAGTATGGCCCGGAACTGTTGCGCATGACCGACCGTCACGGGCGCGAGTTCTGCTTCGGCCCGACGCACGAGGAAGTGATCACCGACTATGCCCGCCGCGAGCTCAAGAGCTACCGCCAGTTGCCGGTGTGCTTCTACCAGATCCAGACCAAGTTCCGTGACGAGATCCGGCCGCGCTTCGGCGTGATGCGCGCCCGCGAGTTCATCATGAAGGACGCCTACTCCTTCCATGCCGACAGCCGGTCACTGGGGGAAACCTACGAGACCATGTACTCCGCCTACGGACGCATCCTCGACCGCATGGGGCTTGCGTGGCGGGCCGTGGTCGCCGACACCGGCTCGATCGGCGGCAACGCCTCCCACGAATTCCACGTCCTGGCGGACTCGGGCGAGGACGAGATCGCCTATGCCACCGAGGGTGACTATGCCGCGAACGTGGAGATGGCGCCCACCTTCCCGGCCGACACACCACACCCCGCCCCCGACGAAGCCATGAGCGAGGTAGCCACCCCGGGTGCCCGCAGCATCGAGGAAGTCACCGGGCAACTGGCCATTTCTTCCGAGCGCACGGTCAAGACGTTGCTGGTCGTCGGCACGGAGGCCCCGGCCGTCGCCTTGGTCCTCCGCGGCGATCACAGTCTCAACGAGATCAAGGCCGCCAAGCACCCGGCCATCGCCGATCCGCTGACCTTCGTCGACGAGAAACACGCACCCGAGCTGACCGGCGCATCGGTGGGCTCGATTGGCCCCGTCGGGCTCGATATCCCGGTCATTGCCGATTACGCCGCGGCCGCCCTGTCGGACTTCGCCTGTGGCGCCAACCGTGACGGCCATCACCTGACCGGCGTGAACTGGGGTCGCGACCTGCCCGAGCCAGACAGCGCCGATCTTCGTGAAGTGGTCGCCGGCGACCCCGCCCCGGGCGGCCAGGGCAAGCTCGCCATCTGCCGGGGCATCGAGGTTGGGCATGTCTTCCAGCTCGGGGACAAGTACAGCCAGGCAATGAACTGCGAGGTGCTCGGCGAGGATGGCAAGCCGCTGGTGCCTCTGATGGGCTGCTATGGAGTGGGCGTCTCGCGGATCGTGGCAGCGGCCATCGAGCAGAACTTCGATGATCGCGGCATCATCTGGCCGCAGCCGATTGCGCCCTTCACCTTGGCAATCGTGCCGATCGGGGCGAACAAGGACGCCACGGTCATGGAGACGGCCGAGGCCCTGCATGACGACCTGCGTGCACGCGGCATCGACGTGATCCTCGACGACCGGGGCCTGCGTCCCGGCGCGGCTTTCGCCGACTGGGAGCTGATCGGCGTGCCCCTGCGCGTCGTGGTCAGCCCGCGCGGGCTCGAGGCCGGCCAGTACGAGGTGCGCCGTCGGGATGCGGCCGAAAGCGAGGACATCCCCTCCGAAGGGCTGTTCGACTGGATCCAGGCGCAACTCGCCTGAGTCAGTCGCCAAACGTGATTCCCTCGCAGAAAAGCGGGTCGGGCAAGAGCCCGACCCGCTTTTCTGATGGCGCCCCCAGGGTATCCAATTGCCCGCGGCAGGCGCCCCCGAACCGGGCCTTTCCGTAGAGGGAAAGGCCGGATTCAGTTGTCCGGAAAGTCGATCGCGATACGCTGACCAGCCCGCCAGCCAAGCCCATCGGTGCCCAGCCCCACGGAAACACGATATCTGACGTCGCCCTGCTCGTCGTGCTCGGCACGGATCGCCTCGACCACACCGGACGCGCGTTCTCCGCCACGCACGACCGTCAGTTCGTCACCCAGCTCGATATCCCCCAGCTGGTCGGCGTCGACCACGGCGGTGGCCAGCAGGCGGTCGGCCCGGGCGATCTCGATCAGTACCGGTGGAGTGAGACGTGGCGAGACCACCTCGCCGGGGGCGGCGTGCACGGCCAGGATTCGGGCGTCGAACGGGGCTTCAAGCGAGGCCTGCTCACGCTCCCAGTCGCGCAGTCCGAACTCGGCCTGGGCCCGGTCGCGCTCGCCGCGTGCCCGATCGCGCTCGATCAACGCCACCTCCCTTTCGGAATCCGACGCGGACGTACGGTCGTAGAGCGCCTGCACGCGCTCGGCGTCCAGGTCGGCCTCGGCGGCCGCCCGCTTGAGACCCGGAATCTCGGCGGAGACCATCCGCTGCCGATAACGGAACGGCGTCTCGTCCAGCTCCACCAGGAGCGTCCCGGCCTCGACGCGTTCGCCCGGTCGCACGGACAACGTCTCGATCACACCCGCCACCGGCGTGGACAGGGCAGTTCGTTCGGAAAAGCCGAGTCGTCCCTCGACCTCAGCGGCCTGGGCGAGCCCGACGCCGAGCCCCAGGACGGCGACAGCGACTCCCGCGAAAACCGGGCGAACGGGAGACAGGATGGCACCCTTCATGATGTTTCCTCCGTGACTTGATCCTCGCCCGACGCGTCATCGGGCTGCCCCAGCAGAACCGTCTCGATCGGCCGATTGGTGAGCAGGGCGTATTCGGCCCAGCGCGTGGCCAGGTCGTAGGTCGTCTTCATGCGTTCGAATTGGGCCATCGACATCTCCGCCATGGCATCGCCGAGATCGGTGGCCTTCTCCATCTGGTAGAGCGTCTGGTTGCGGGTGAAGTTGAGCTCGGCGTAGTTCTCCATCGCCTGCATCCGCGACAGGCCGACCGACTGCTGCACGCGAATCATTTCCACCAGTTCGGTGGCATAGCGGCGGACGGCGGCCTCTCGCTCGGCCATCTGGGCGACCACGGCCATGCGCTCGGCCTGGGCCGCACCGATCTCGGCATTGCGTGCCCCGCCCCGGAAGAGGGGGAATTCCAGGTAGACACCGGCCCGGAAAGGATCGCGGGTGGCGCCCTCACGGGTGTAGTAGTCGGCATTCACCTCGGCATGCACGCTGGGCAAGTTGCCCGATCGGGCGGCCGCCAGATCGGACTCGCTGCCGTCGTACTTGCGACGCAGGGCATTGAGCTGCAGGTCCTCGGTCAGGGCCGTCTCGATCAGGTCGCCCACCGCCGGAGCCTCGCGCTCGAACAGCACATCCAGCCGCGGGGCCTGCAGTTCGCGGGGCAGCTGGTCGGGTCGCCCGGCCAGTTCGGCCAGATGGCGCCGGGTCAGCCGTCGCTGCGCGTCGGCCCGGGCCCGCTCGAGCAGGACGTTCTGGTAGTCGCGTTCGAACCGGGCGAGGTCATAGTCCGACGTCTGGCCAAGTTCCTGCCGGTCCCGGGCACGGTCATAGCGAATGAAGAGAATGGCCATGCGCTCGTTGATTGCCTGGTAGCGCTGGTCGGCCAGCAGGACATCAAAGTAGGCACGCAAAAGCGCCAGGCGCTGACGCTTTTCTTCCCCCAGCAGGACGAGCCGCTCGCCTTCGAGCCGTGCCTCGGCGGCCGCCTCCCGGTCCTGCTGCCGACCGAAGTCGAACAGTTTCTGCCGCAGGGACAGACCGGCCTGGTGATCGTCGTGCTGATCGTTCTCGTCGGCGAGTGCTCCCGGCTCGACGTAACGGAGCCGACCATTCAGGCCCACTTGGGGGCGATTGTCGGCCTGCGTCAACTGCCGCTCGGCGAGGCGCTGTTCGTAGCGGGAACGGGCAGCCACGACGCCATATTGGCTATCGAGCGGGAGGGAGAGGACCGCCTCCAGCCCCAGCGGCTGGGGCAACGGGTCGGGCGTGGCCAGGCGTCCCTCCGTGACCGCCGGGGGCGGCGGGAGCTCGGCGGCCAGCGCCGGCATGACGGTGGTGACGGCCAGACACGCAAGCCCGATCAGGGCGATTGGACTGCCTGTCCGGCCACCCCCGACCCGATTACAGAACGCTTGTCCCGATGACATCGACCGCGCCTCCCTGCTGATGTTCTGACGTTGGCTTCCCGCGTTACTGCTTCTTGTACTTGAAGAAGTTCATGCCCGGCTCGCTGTAGGCACCGGAAACGAAGAACTCCATCAGTTGCAGGAACTCCTCGGGTGTGTGCGTCGGACCGGTGTAGCGTACGGCCGGCTCACCCTGGGTGTCGAAGAAGATCATCACCGGCGTGGCGCGGACCCGGTACTGCTTGAAGGCGAAATCCTTCTCCTTGAGCTCGTTGCCTTCCGGGTCGCTCATCACGACGTCACCCTCGATGTCGATGCTGACGGTGACCAGGTTTTCCTTGATGTATTCCTGCACCTCGGAGTCGGTGAACACCTGGGTCTTCATGCGATGGCAGAACGGGCAGTCGTCCATCTCGAAGAAGACGAACACCCCGGCCTTGCCCTCTTCGCGGGCGGCCTCGACGTCGGCCTGCAGGTCCTTGAACGGATCGTCCCAGAAGCCCTCGAGCTCCTGCGCCTTTGCCGGGCCGACCGCCAGCAGCGACAGCGCCAGGAAGGCAGCCGCCACCCAACCGGCAACCGTCGTGTATCCGTTCGTTTGCATCATCCACTCTCCTGACCTTGAACCAAAACATACGCCTGAACGTATAACATGCTAACAGTCTAGTCCACGCGCCGGGATTTCAACATGTTCTCGAGAATCTCGCGCGACACCGGGCCGAGGTACTCGCCGTCGACCGTGCCATCGGGACCGATGATGAAGGTGACCGGCACGCCCTCGATGTAGCCGAAGCGGCTTGCCTCTTCGGGCGTGACATTGATGACCGGGTAGGTCACGCCGTGCTTGCCGATGAACTCGGGCAGCCTCTCGGCGTCACGGAACATGTCCATCGACAGGCCCCACACGTGCACGCCCTCATCACGGTGAGCCTCGTGGAACGCCTGCAGCTCGGGCAATTCCTTGACGCAGGAAGGACACCAGCTCGCCCAGACATTGATGAAGACGATGTCACCGCGCAGATCGGCGAGATTGCGCGGCTCACCGTGCACGTCGTCCTTCTCGAACGCGACCGGCGTGTCACGCGGCGAAGCGCTAGCAGGCTCGGCCACGGCCATCGCGCCCACCGCCAGCAACCCGGCGGCCAGTATTCCCGCAAACCATCGATTCGACACGGACCTTCTCCCATCGGGATTGTGCATGGAGGGGCGTCAACAGACCGCCCCGCACGAGTGAGCCCCGATGCCCACCCGGCGATCGAGGTTATTGCTAAACTGGCCCTCCGGCAACCATCTCGCAGACGGAGACCCTGGCAACCTCGTGGACGTCCTGATCCTCTATTACAGCCGCAGCGGCAACACCGAAAACCTCGCCCGGCAGGCGGCTCGCGGCGTGGAACGCGTCGAGGGCATGACCGCTCGCCTTCGACGCATCCCCTGCCCCGACGGCAAGCAGCCCGAACAGGGAGACCCCGAGGTTACCCTGGAGGACCTGCGCGAATGCCGGGGGCTGCTCCTCGGCAGCCCTACCTACTTCGGCGGCATGGCCTCGGCGGTCAAGCGGTTTCTCGAGGACACCAGCGGGCTCTGGTTCCGCGGCGAGATGGTGGGCAAGCCGGCGGGCGTGTTCACGTCGACCGGCTCGATGCACGGCGGCCAGGAGACCACCCTGCTGTCGATGATCGTCCCCCTGATCCACCACGGCATGCTGATCACCGGCATCCCCTACCAGCACCCCGAACTGGCGCACACCCAGACCGGCGGGACGCCCTACGGGGCCAGTCACACGGTCAACGACCATGCAACCTTGAGCCGCGACGAGCGGGAGCTGACCCAGGCACTGGGTGCTCGAGTGGCCGAGATCGCGAGCCGGCTGGCATGACGTTACCAGGCGGAAGGACGGCCGAAGGGCTGCCCCTGCTGCCGCTGAAACTGATGACGGCCATGCAGGGGCTGATCGTCGCCGGCTACCTGGGGCTGTTGTTAGGCGGCACCGCGGAGATACGCCCGGGTGTGTTGACGACCCTGCTCATGCTCCTGCCGGCGATAGCCGTGATCCCGGGGCTCTGGCGCGGCCACTACAAGACCATGGTCTGGGCAGCGCTTTTCGACCTGTTCTATCTTCTCGTGGCCGCCACCGACGCCTGGGCGGCCCCGGCCGACCGTGGCTGGCACCTGCTGATCGCCATCGCGGCGACCGTCGGTTTCCTCGCCGCCTGGTGGCACAGCATCAGGCGGCGACGCCTGCTGAAATCGGGACGCAGGTGACCCCGGAGCCCGCCATGATGTTGAAGAGAACGAGACCACCGACGGGCTTTCCCGTTTCACGCATTCCACGCAGTCAATGACAGAGGATTGATGATGATCGAAAAGTGTCTGTTTCCCGCCGCCGGGTACGGCACCCGCTTTCTCCCGGCCACCAAGGCCATGCCCAAGGAGATGCTACCCATTCTCGATCGACCGCTGATCCAGTACGGCGTCGAGGAGGCTTACGAGGCCGGCATGACCCAGATGGCGATGGTCACCGGGCGCGGCAAGCGGGCGCTGGAGGATCACTTCGACGTCAACTACGAGCTCGAGCACCAGATCCGCGGCACCAAGAAGGAATCGATGCTCGCCTCGATCGACCGCCTGATCGACAACTGCACCTTCTCCTACACCCGGCAGCTCGAGATGCTGGGTCTGGGCCACGCGATCCTCACCGGCGAGCGGCTGATCGGTCACGAGCCCTTCGGCGTGGTCCTCGCCGACGATCTTTGCGTGGGCGAGCCCATCGGCATCCTCGCGCAGATGGCCACCATCTACGAGCGCTATCAATGTAGCGTGGTGGCCGTGCAGGAAGTCCCCGAGCAGGACATCCACAAGTACGGCGTGATCGGTGGCGACCCGATCGAGGATGACGTCATCCAGGTCACCGACATGGTGGAAAAGCCCGCGGCGGCCGATGCCCCGGGCAATCTCGCCATCATCGGTCGCTACATTCTCACGCCGGACATCTTCGACATCCTGCGTCAGACCGAGCCCGGCACGGGGGGCGAGATCCAGATCACCGACGCCTTGCGCGAGCAGGCCGAACAAGGCAAGGTGATCGCCTACCGGTTCAAGGGACGGCGTTTCGACTGCGGCAGCCCCTCGGGTTTCGTCGCCGCCACCAACCACTTCTATCACCTCAGCACGCGATGACGTGCCGGGGAACCTCTCGTTGATCCCGCGGTCGCAGTCGGGATCGGGAGGCCACTCCCAGACAACTCACAGCCGTCCACGCGAGGCAATTCAATGCAAGTTCAGAACGATCACGTCGTTTCCATCGACTACACCCTGAAAAACGACGCCGGGGAAGTCATGGACAGCTCCGAACAGACCGGCCCGCTGGCCTACCTGCATGGCCACCAGAACATCATCCCGGGCCTGGAGAAGGCGCTGAACGACAAGTCGGTCGGCGACAGCTTCACCGTCAGCATCGAGCCGGCCGAGGCCTATGGCGAGCGCAACGAGGAAATGATCCAGACCGTGCCGCGCTCCATGTTCCAGGGCGTCGACGAGATCGAGCCGGGCATGCGCTTCCAGGCGCAGACCGAAGGCGGCGTCACCGTGGTGACGGTCAAGGAAGTCAACGGTGACGAAATCACCCTCGACGGCAACCACGAGCTGGCCGGCGAGACCCTGCACTTCGACGTCGAGGTCAAGGACGTGCGCGCCGCCTCCGAGGAGGAGATCGAGCACGGTCACGTCCACGGTCCGGGCGGCCACGAGCACTGATCCCGAGCCCCCGGGCGTGCCCGGGGCGCCCGAAAGACGAAAAAGGCAGCGTGATCACACGCTGCCTTTTTTCTGTCCGCGATATCGTCGCACCGGACTGGTGGCCGATCAGTCGGACACGACATCTTCCTCCGGATCGGATGCCGGCGCCTCCGCCGGGAAGATCGAGACATAGGCGGCATACAGCGCCGCCCAGGCCCAGGGCACCAGCAGGATCGCGCTGAGGCCGGCAGTCAGCGGAATGGTCATGAAGAGCCCCAGCCAGATCAGGCCGAAGACCAGCATCGGCAACCAGTTGAGCCAGACGGCCCGAAAGCTGGCCGCCAGCGCGGCGGTGAGCGGATGCTCCCGTAGCACCACCAACGGCACGGCGAACAGCATCGCCGAGAGGTAGAGCACGTAGACGACCACCACGCCCAGCCAGACGCCCAGGGCCGAAGCCGACGTGAGCACAGGGAGGAGCGTCTCCAGCCGTTCGCCGTCGCTTAGGTCCGGATCGTTCAGCGCGTTCATGCCGCCCTCGGGCAGGGCCGCGGTGAGATAGCCGGCGAGCAGCAGGAGGATCAGCAGATTGACGAGAATGGTCACGCCGCCCAGCCCCACCAGCGGTCGCCAAGGGGCCTCACCGCGGAACTGGGAGAACAGGAGGTCGAAGCCGATCGGCTGCTCGCGGGCCAGCGGCTCTTCCTCGCTCCGTTCCAGTATCTCGGCGATCCGCACGAAGATCATGATCACCCCACCACCGAGGACCGGGGCGATCAGGTAGCCGGCGCCCATGCCGATCAGCGGCACCATGCTGACCAGGAACACCAGCACGTACATCAGCAGCACGCTGCCGATAACCAGGCCGGGCCGGGTCTTGAGAAGCTGCCAGCCGCCAGCGATCCAGCGGGCGCCGGAACTGGCCGGTCGTTTGCGCATTGAGTACACTCTCGTCCGTTTTGTCTTGATTTCAGATTCCCCGCGCGCGGCTCCGCCGCCGGCGATCGCCGCGCACGCGGGCTCCATGGTAACCAGAAAAGTGGCGAACCCGATGTTACAAGCGATCCTGTTCGATGTGGACGGCACCCTGGCCGATACCGAGCGTGACGGTCACCGCGTGGCCTTCAACCTGGCATTCCGCGATGCGGGCCTCGACTGGCACTGGGACGTGCCCACCTACGGCGAATTGCTGACCGTGACCGGCGGCAAGGAACGCATCCGCTACTTCATCGAGACCCACGACCCGGCCGTCCCCGAAAACGAGGACCTGGCGGAATGGATCGCCGGCCTGCACAAGGCCAAGACCGCCCACTATCTTGCCCTGCTCAAGAAGGGCGAGATCCCGCTGCGCCCGGGTGTCGAGCGCCTGATCGCCGAGGCCCGCGAGCGGGGCATCCGCCTGGCCATCACCACGACGACCACACCGGAGAACGTCGACGGGCTGCTACGGGCCACGCTCGGCGACGAGAGCCTGGACTGGTTCGAGGTGATCGCCGCGGGCGACATCGTGCCGGCCAAGAAGCCGGCCCCGGACATCTACACCTGGACGCTGGAGAAGATGAACCTGCGCGCCGACGAGGTCATCGCTCTGGAGGATTCCGGGAACGGCGTGCGCTCGGCGCTCGGCGCGGACGTGCCCGTGGTGGTGACGCTGAACGACTATACCGCCGAGGACGACTTCTCCGGCGCAATCTCGGTGCTCACCGATCTGGGCGAGCCCTCCGCGCCGGCCCGCACCTTGAGCGGCCCTGCCCCCGGCAACGGCCTGGTCGATCTCGACTACCTCGAAGCCTGTCTCGGCCGATAACTCGGGCCTCCCATCCACGACCTGACACCCACCGGCCAAATCGTTAGACTGGTGGGAACCAGCCAACGCAACCGATCGAGCCCCCATGAACGCATCATCCCCGGACGAAAAGGCCAGCTACGACTACCAGTCGTTCATCGACGGCTTCGAGGAGGTCACCTACTGGCACTTCGACTGGTACTCCCGGATCATGGGCGCGCTGTTGTACAACACGCCGCGCCCCACCCTCAGCGAGCACGAGTGCCGCTTCGGTCGCTTCCTCGAGACCCACGGCGCGCCCCCGGGCCGCGAGCAGGAGTTCGAGAACGTCCACCAGTTGCACATCAAGATGCACGTCGCCGCGGACACGCTGATCACCAGTGCCGAGGGTGGCCAGCAGGCGGAACGGGAGGCCTTCGACGAGTTCGTCGAGATGCAGAGCCTGTTCCTCGCCACCTGCTTCAACCTCATGCGCGACGCCTTCACCGACAGCATCCGCTGCCCCTAGCCGCATCCGGTCAGACGCCCCTCCTACTCCCCCACCGGGGGAGGAGTTCGCGTTCCCGCTGGGCTAGCCAGCGGGCATAGGGATCGAGCAACGTACGCTGCTCCGGCGTCCAGGCGTCGGAATCCCGCAAGCGGGCCACTTCGCTGAACATGGCGGGGAAATCCCGCCCTGTTGCCACCGAAGCATCACTCGCCTCCTCCGAGCGCTCGCCGGGGCGGAGTCGCTCGCCCAGGCGCTGCTTCCAGCGCTCGCGCGCCGGCACGTCGAGCGCCTCGGGCAGGTTCCGCGCCACGAATCCTTCCGCCAGTTCCGCCAGTCGCGGGTCCTCGAACGACCAGGCCAGCAGGTCGCGCGCGTGCGCCACCGCCTCGTCCCGGGAGCGCATCCCGCGTGCCCGGCTCCACCAGTCCTCGAGGTGGGCACGGTCCGCACGCGGCACGAAGCCGGCATAGAGCGACTCCTCGACCGGTTTGGGCGGAAACGTGCCTTCCGTGGCCTCGATGGCGGCTACCAGACGGTCGCGCACGGCCTTGAAGTGACGTTGGATGAAGTCGGCATGTTGTTGGACGCGCGCCCGGTCGATCACCATCCGTTGCGCCACGCCCGGCTCCTCGACCGTGGCCTTCGGCAGCACCACCGGCACCCGGTTGAGGTGGATGGACTTGACCGGCAGGCGGAGATCCGACCAGTCGCGTTCGGCATCCGGCGGCGGGTTCCTGACGAATCGTCGCTCGGCCCAGGCGTCCGCATCCACGTCCATCCAGGGTTCCGGATCGAATCGCAGATCCCAGCATTCGCGGCGATTACGGTTGACGTCCACCTGGCCGAGAGAGCAGAACATGGAGGCCGACGCCGTGCGGGCCGGCAGGCGCGGCGAGACATGCAGGAAGGGGGTGATATCCGGGTCGTCGACCAGCCGGGCCACCTGTCGCTTGTCCCTGGCCGCCAGCAGCCGCGACCAGAGACCGGGGTCGGCGTCCCTCAGCCGACGAGCCAGGTCGATGGTGGCCTCCACGTCACTCAGGGCATCATGGGCATTTTCGTGCGTCAGGCCGTTGGCCGCGGAGAGCTCGCTCAGGCGCAGCGTGGGATTGCCCTGCCCGTCGACCGGCCAGTTCAGGGCATCCGGACGCAGCAGTCGGTAGGTACGCGCCACGTCGAGCACGTCGAAACGGCTGTTGCCGTCGGCCCACTCGTGGCGGTAGGGATCGAGCAGGTTGCGCCAGAAAAGGAACCGCAGCATGGGCGCGTCGAAGCGCAGGTTGTTGAAGCCGACCACGCAGGTGTTCGGCTGGTTGACCAGATGGTAGATCCGGTTGGCCAGATTGGCCTCGCTGTCGGCCCGGGTGAGCACGGGGTCATCCGGCAGCAGGCCGGTGGTCATCACCGCGGCCGGGTGCGGCAGGCAGTCGGTGCTCGGACGGGCGTACCAGACGATCGGCTCGCCGACCGGTCGAAGGTCGAGGTCGGTGCGGATCGCGGCGAACTGCAGGGGACGGTCGTAGGCCGGGTCCGCCCCGGTGGTTTCGAGGTCAAAGAACAGGAAGCTGGGTGAAGACAAGTGCCTGACTCCGTGGCTGGTTTCCATGGATCAATCCGCCGGGCCGATCACCGGCAGCAACTGCGCTAGCCGGTCGGCCTTGCCCTCGCGCCGCCACTGGTAGGTCACCATGCCGGCCAGCACGGCCTGGGCGTAGGCGCGAGTCTCGTCGAAGAGGATGGTATCCACCCAGACGTCACCCGGCAGCGGCACGTCGGGCAGCCAGTCGCCGATCCGGCCGGGGCCCGCGTTGTAGGCGGCGATAGCCAGCGGATACCGGCCGTCGAAACGCTCGGCCATGTGCCCCAGGTAGGCTGCGCCGAGAGCGATGTTCGTCTCGGGATCGGAAAGGGTCAAGGACGAGAGGTGCAGTTCGGCCTGCCGGTTGATCCAGCGGGCAGTCGCCGGCATCAGTTGCATCAGGCCCTGGGCGCCGGCACCGGAGCCGATGTCGCGCATGAACAGGCTCTCGCGACGCATGATCGAGTAGACCCAGTCCGGGTCGATCGACTGCCTGCGCGCCTGCTCTTCGACCAGACCCTGGTGCGGCAGGGCGAACCGCGCCGCATACCATTCCGGATCGTGCAGCCGATCCATGCGGGCGATGAGGACCGACACCCGGTCATGCCAGTCCGCGCTGTGGGCCAGGTAGGCCAGTGCAGGCATCAGTTCGTCCGGCAGCACTCGGAGGGCGTGCTCGAACAGCCGGCGTGCATCCTCGGGGTGATCGAGCCGATGCAGGGCGAAGGCCAGCATGAGCCAGGGATTCGAGGTCAGCTCGGCCAGGGCCTGCTCCTCCGGTTCCGGGACAGTCGTCCCGTTGGTCTTCGGCAACGGGTATTTCAGGCCCAGCCGATCGGCGGCGAGGAATCCGTGATAGTCGGGCGTCCGGGCCAGTTCCCGCCAGACAGGACGCGCGGCGACCTCCTGCCCGAGATGCGCGTCTGCCACGGCGCGCCAGTAGCGCCACTCGCGTGCCTCGGCCAGTTCGCCGGGCATGGCGTCGATCGCCTCCTTGACCCGCACCCAGTCCAGACGCCTGAGCGCCGAACGAACCGTCCACGTCCAGACCTCCTCGTCTCGTGCATCGATCGGCACTTCGCGCAGCCACTCATAGGCCTGCGGCTCGTAGAGGTAGGCTGCCTTGAGGGCGGCGAGCCGATGGACCGACCCGGCCTGTTCTGTCGTGAGCAGTTCCGCTCGCTCGGCTCGGGCCAGCAGCTCCCTCGCCCGCTGAGGGTCGCGCCTTGCCAGCCACAGAAGCCCCTGCGTGATCTCCTCGGCGTCTCCGCGCGCCTCGATGGCAGACGACACCGCGCTTGCGGAGTCATCACGCAAGGCGATCCAGTGATCTCGATAGGACGCCAGCCCGGCCGGGCCACGACGCACGAGGTAACGCGCCAGTCCATCCTTTCCGGCTATGACGGCATTGCGCACCCGTGCGCGGTAGATCGCCTCGTCGAGTTGGCCGTTTGCCTCAAGCCACTCGAAGACGGGATCGCAGGTCTCCGGCTGGCTGCGCCCCTGCTGCCACGTCTCCCGGGCCTCGTCGACGGCCGCCTCGCCCAGCGTCCCATCCAGCGCCAGCTCCGCGGCCCAGTAGGCGCACTGGTGACGCGTGCCGGCACGGATGTCCGGCGCCCGGTCAAATATCAGACGGTATTCGCCCCAGGCTTCGTTCTCCGCCAGGTGGTCGAGATAGCGACGCTTGAGTCGTGGCATCAGCGGCGCGTCGGGATGATCGCGCAGCAGCCCGACCACCGCCGCCGGTTCGTCATCTACCTGGTCGAGCAGCCATTTCGCCTCGAGATAGATCTGCGCCGACTCTCCCAGGGGAGTGGTGGCCACCGTGTCCTGCGCATGACGAAACCCCGGGCCGTCGCCACGGTCTATTGCCTGCAGCGCCTCGTCGAGTCCGTCTGGCACCGGCAGTTCCGGAGCGGCCGTGGCCGATGGGGAGAGCGGCACGCTCATGACGATGCCGATCGTCATGGCGCTCAGGCAACGGGGCAAACGGGTCAGGAAACGGGATCTCGTACCGATCATGGTCTTGGCTCGCGGGGAATGTGTCGGACAACAGGTGTACGATTCCGACCGACGGTTCGAGTTCATGGAAAATGACCCGGCAACGCAAAATCGAACCGACACGGCAACGTGGAGTACATGATGGCATGACGTCAGGCGTGGACAGCAAGGGCAACTATCACGGCCGGTTCGCACCGACGCCGAGCGGCCCGCTGCATGCCGGATCCATGGTGGCCGCCCTGGGTAGCTTCCTTGATGCCCGGGCCCACGGGGGGCGATGGTCGGTTCGCATCGACGATACCGACCAGGCTCGTTGCCGGCCGGAGAGCGTCGACGAGATCCTGAGTCAGCTTCGGGCCCACCACCTCCTGCACGACGGCGACGTGGTCTACCAGAGCCGGCGGACCGTTCGCTACGAGGGCGCCTTGGCCGAACTGGAGGCGCGTGGTCGGCTGTACCGCTGCCGTTGCACCCGCGCGCGCCTGCGCGACTGGGCAAGGGCGCAGGGCCAGACCATCGGGGCGATCGGACCGGTCTATCCCGGTTTCTGCCGAGCCGAGACGGTTTCCTCCGAGGAGCGGCATGCCCTGCGGTTCAGCGTCATGGCACACGAAAGGTCCGTGATCGACCGGCGACTGGGGTCGATTCGCCAGGAGATGGCCGCGGAGGTGGGAGACCCCGTGCTGCGGCGTGCAGACGGTCCGGTCGCCTATCACCTGGCGAACGTGGTCGACGATGCCGAGATGGCAATCACCCATGTGGTGCGCGGCGAAGATCTCGCCGAACTGAGCCCCCTGCATGTCGAGCTGACCGAAGCCCTCGGCCTCGCATCGCCTGCCTACCTGCATCTGCCGGTCCTGATGGGCCCGGACGGGCGCAAGCTGAGCAAGACCAACCATGCCCCGGCGCTCGAAAACCGGCGGGCGAAGGAGAACCTGAAGGAGGCGGCTGCCGCACTGGGGCTTGAATCAGACGATCCGGCTGGGCGCGCCACCATTGCGCAGCTGCTGGAGCGATGGATCGGCGAGTGGCGAGCCCGTCACGTGCCGGGCGGATGATCCGCTCGGCTGATACCCGTTACTGCAACCCCATGGTCTCGTATACGCTCGACACGCCATTCTCCAGGAACCAGTATTCGCGAACGCCCTTGTCCTCGAGGTAGTACTGGAGCCAGCGGACCTGCTTCCCGGTCGCATCCACGAAGAACATGGGACGCTCCTCGACCCTGGCCTTCCGCACCAGCGCGTCCAGTTCACCGTTGTCGGTGGTCAGGGGGATGTGACGGTCCTGCATCTGGAACAGCGAGATGCCCGCACGCTGGTCGCGGTTGCGGATATCGACGATGATGGGATCCACGCTTCGGTCGATTCGATTGAAGAAGGGATCCTCGGCCAGCAGGTGCCGCTGGAACTGCGCACTGCTGATCAGCTTCGCCGGATCGCCGAGGGTCTCGCCGAGCAGCTCGGCCCGGTCCGGGTTTGCCTGGGCCCAAGCGAAGATGCCGGCATCGTAGACGAGCGAGTCGACCACGCCCGCCCCCTTGGCCTTCAGCGCGGCCTTGTACGAAACCGCACAGGTCACGCCATTGCAATAGAAGACCAGCGGCTTGCCGGTCTCTTCCGCCAGGGAGGTCACGGCATCCGAGAAGTCGCCGGAGGCCAGCGGAACCGAATGCGCACCCTGGATGCGCAGGGTCTCGTACTCGTACAAAGAACGGGCATCGACGACCGTGTATTCATCCAGTGCCGCAGCCAGTTCCTCGGTCTCGATCGCTTCGACACCGGCTTGGGCATACTTGTCACGCAGCGGGAAATCGTCGGCGGCGCCCATCGCCGGCCAGGCCAGACTGGCGGCCAGCAGCAGACCGGTCAGACTGCCAAACCGCCTCCCCGGTCGCCGGTTTTCCCGTGACCAACGCTTCGTTTCCCCCGACCGGGTCACTCGAAACACTCCGTGGTTTCCTGTCGACATTCCCTTGGCTCCGTTCTTTTGTTTTGTGAAGCCAACATACTCCCAACATTGTTGTGGACGCAAGCGGGTCGGAGCCGGAACTTGCCCCGCTGGAAATACGCTGATTAAATCGTGCCGGGTCCCGACAGGCGGCCCGTTCGCTCCGCCCGAAAGCCAACCCCGGAAACACGTTCATGTCCTCCCTCGCTCCCTTCCGTTTTCCCCGACTGCTTGGCACGCTGCTTCTGGCCGTCCTGGCCGCCGGCTGTGATCGCAGCCCGCCTGACCATCCGTTCCTCCCGTGGGACGTGGCAGTGAACGAACGGGGACAGGTGGAAGTCTTCGGGGTGATTCTCGGCGAGTCCACCCTGCTCGACTTCAAGCGCCTCTACGACCAGAAGGCCGATCTGGCGATGTTCTCGAAGACGGGCGAACCCCTTACGCTGGAGGCCTATTTCGGCCGGATGAGCGTGGGACCGCTCACCGCGCAGGTGGTGCTGGTGGCCGAGGTGGATCAGGAGACGCTGGAACGCTGGGCCGACCAGTCGACCATCGCCGACCCCACGCCCAGCGGGGCACGCAAGCTATCGATGTCCGACGAGGCCCTGCTCGAGGCACAGGACAAGCCGATCCGCTCGATCAGTTACGTCCCCACGGCGGATTACGAGGAGGAACTCCTCACCCGGCGCTTCGGCGAACCGGCAGACAAGCGCCCGATTCCCCGCGGCGAGCGGGAGCAGGATGAACCACCCGCGGTGCTGTGGCTGTACCCGAAGAAGGGGCTCGCCATTACCGTCGAGGCCGACGACAAGGAACTGTTCCAGTACATCAACCCGGCACGGTTCGACCAGTTGGTCGAGCGCACGCTCGGAGGCAGCCCCGAAGGGGATCCGGAAGACCACTGACGTGGTAGCGGGCCTCGCCCGCCTCCGGTCGGATCACTCCGTGCTGTAGTCGCCGTGCTCGCGTGTCGCTAGGAAGCGCACCTCGGGCCAACGCTCCTGGGTCATCTGCAGGTTGACGCGTGTGGGCGCGATATAGACCAGCTCGCCGGCATGGTCGATGGCAAGGTTCGACTGATTCTTGTTCTTGAACTCCTCGAAGCGCTTGGGATCGTCGCACTCCACCCAGCGGGCGGTATTCACGTTGACCGCCTCGAAGCGGCAGTCGACGTTGTACTCGTCCTTCAGGCGCTGGGCCACCACGTCGAACTGCAGCACGCCCACGGCACCCAGGATCAGATCGTTGTTGGTCAGCGGCCGGTAGAGCTGGGTCGCCCCTTCCTCACACAACTGCGACAGCCCCTTGAGCAACTGCTTGGACTTGAGCGGGTCCTTGAGCTGCGCGCGGCGGAACAGCTCCGGGGCGAAGTTCGGTATACCGGTGAAGGCCAGCTTCTCGCCCTCGGTGAAGGTGTCCCCGATGCGGACCGTGCCGTGGTTGTGGATGCCGATGATGTCGCCGGCCTGGGCGGTTTCCAGCCGGACCCGGTCGGAAGACATGAACGTCAGGGCGTCGGGGATCTTCACGTCGCGCCCCAGGCGCACGTGGTGCGACTTCATGCCGCGACGGAACTCGCCCGAGCAGATGCGCAGGAAAGCGATCCGGTCACGGTGCTGCGGATCCATGTTCGCCTGGATCTTGAAGACGAAACCGGTGAACTTGTTCTCCGACGGTTCGACGGTGCGGGAAGTCGCCTCGCGCGGCTGAGGCGGAGGGGCAATCTCGACGAAATCGTCGAGCAGCGACTGCACACCGAAGTTGTTCATCGCCGAGCCGAAGTACACCGGCGTCTGTTCCCCCTTGAGATAGGCGTCGAGGTCGAACTCATCGGCCGCGCCGGCCACCAGCTCGATCTCCTCGCGCAGTTCGTCGGCCTGGCCGCCGATCCGCTCGTCGAGGTCGGGGTTGTCCAGCCCCTCGATGGCCTCGACCGCCTGGTCGCGCGTGCCGTCAGCCGTCCCGTAGAGATAGGTAGTGTCCCGAGCGATGTGGTAGATGCCGCGGAAGCGCTTGCCGCTCCCGATCGGCCACGTCACCGGCGCGCAACGGATGTTCAGGACGGTCTCGACTTCGTCGAGCAGCTCGAGCGGGTCACGGCCCTCGCGGTCGAGCTTGTTGACGAAGGTCATGATCG
Organism: Guyparkeria sp.; assembly: GCF_041687595.1. NCBI lineage: Bacteria > Pseudomonadati > Pseudomonadota > Gammaproteobacteria > Chromatiales > Thioalkalibacteraceae > Guyparkeria > Guyparkeria sp. Next base: position 69,846 of record NZ_JAWLBP010000005.1, read on the forward strand.
GCGTGGTGCGCAGGCGGCAGACCTCCATCAACTTGATGGTGCGCGCCTCCACACCCTTGGCGGCATCAATGACCATCAATGCCGAATCTACCGCCGTCAGGACGCGGTAGGTGTCCTCGGAGAAATCCTCGTGACCCGGGGTGTCGAGCAGGTTGACGATGCGCTCGCGGTAGGGGAACTGCATCACCGACGAGGTCACCGAGATCCCGCGCTCCTTCTCCATCGCCATCCAGTCGGAGGTGGCATGGCGACCGGACTTCCGGCCCTTGACCGTGCCGGCGAGCTGGATCGCGCCGCCGAACAGCAACAGCTTTTCGGTCATCGTGGTCTTGCCCGCGTCCGGGTGCGAGATGATCGCGAAGGTCCGGCGGCTGGAGTAATCGTTTTCGGGGGTAGTGCTCATGGACTCTCGGGTCTGGAATGACACGGCCCGTCATCGCGACGAACCGGTGGAACATTGATTCTAGGGAAGAAGGCGGCGCATCACGCGGGCATCCTCCCGCCCCTCGGGGGCCGGATAATACGCCTTCCGGTGGCCGATATCCGCAAAGCCCGCCGACTCGTAGAGGGCAATGGCCGCGGCGTTGCCGGCACGCACCTCGAGGATCACGCAACTGGCCTCGCCGGCGGCCGCCGACTCGAGCAGCCGCTCGAGCAGGAATCGCCCCACCCCGCGCCGCTGGGCGGCCGGATCGACACACAGGTTGAGCAGGTGCCACTCGTCAAGCACGGTCATGACCACCGAGTAGCCGATCAGCTGTCCGCGCGAAAAGGCCCCGTCGAGCCGATAACCGGCCCGCAGGCAATCCTCGAAGATCGCTTCGCTCCAGGGGTACGGATGGGCCGCCTCCTCGATCGCGACGATTTCAGGCAGGTCTTCGCCGGCGAGTGCGGCCCAGTCCCACGCCGGCATGACGGCGGACTCGGCCCTCACCCGCGCGCTCGCCGGCCACGAGCCACAATGGTCCGCCATAGCCGACGCTTGGCCGCCCCGTCGCCGGCCAGAGTCGCCAGCTCCCAGGTTTCCCCTCTCAGGGTCACGGTATCGCCGCCCTCGCCCGTTTCGCAGGCCAGACCGGCGACCTGGGCAATCGCCTCGGCCAGCGCACGGTAGGGTGAGTCGGCCGCGAGACACAACCGATCTGGCAGCACCTCGTCGGCCAGCTCGGCCGGGGCCGAGGTTGGGGCGGCCTCGGCAACGGCCCCTTGCCGATGTGGCTCGCCATCCGCCCCGTCGGGCACCGGAGTCGGGACATCCACCGAGGTATCCATCGGCGTTTCGATCGGGTCGGCCTGCGGCTCATCCCGAGCCTCATCCCGGGGCTCGACGGGCGCATCGCTGATCGGCTCTTCGCCGTCGACGGACAATCGCAAACGGGCCGGGCGCACGCGCCCACTGGGGCGAAAGCCCTCGATACCGAGCCACCCCAGGGCGGCCTCCCGATCGACCCGCAGGGCCATGCTCAGACCAGGCCCCGAGTCACACGTCACCCATTTGCGGGTGGGCGCGCTTGGGCGGGTGTTCGAGGCGCTCGATGGCATTGAGGTAGGCCTTCGCCGAGGCGATCACGATGTCCGTGTCCGCGCCCTGCCCCGTGACGATGCGTCCGGCGCGCTCGAGGCGCACGTTGACCTCGCCCTGGGCGTCGGTGCCACTGGTGATGTTGTTCACCGAGTAGAGCTGCAGATTCGCGCCCGAGGCGACGATCTTCTCGATAGCGGCCAGCGCGGCGTCGACCGGGCCGGCACCGGTGGCCGTGGCGGTCATTTCCTCGCCGCGGATCGAGGCGGTGATAGTCGCCTCCGGCGTCTCGCCGGTCTCGGAGCAGACGTGCAGTGCGACCAGGCGGAAGGCCTCTTCCTGCTCGTCATACACCTCGGAGACCAGCGCCTGGATATCCTCATCGAAGATCTCGCGCTTCTTGTCGGCGAGTTCCTTGAAGCGACGGAAGGCATCGTTGAGTGCCTCTTCGCTTTCGAGCTCGACACCCAGGTCCTTCAGTCGGCTCTTGAAGGCATTGCGCCCGGAAAGCTTGCCGAGCGACAGGCGATTGGTCGACCAGCCGACGTCTTCGGCGCGCATGATCTCGTAGGTCTCGCGGTGCTTGAGCACGCCGTCCTGGTGGATGCCCGACTCGTGCGCGAAGGCGTTGGCCCCGACGATCGCCTTGTTCGGCTGCACCGGGTAACCGGTGATCGTGGAGACCAGCTTGGAGGTCGGCACGATCTGGGTGGCGTCGATGCGGGTCGACACGCCGTAAACGTCCGGACGGGTACGAGTGGCCATGACGACTTCCTCAAGGGCGGCGTTACCGGCCCGCTCGCCGAGACCGTTAATGGTGCACTCGACCTGGCGGAACCCCGAGCGTACCGCGGCCAGCGAGTTGGCCACGGCCAGACCGAGGTCGTTGTGGCAGTGCGTCGACCAGATCACGTTCTCCGAGCCCTCGACCCGATCGATCAGGGTCGCCATCTGCTCGCCCCACTGGTCCGGGGTGGCGTAGCCGACCGTGTCGGGCACGTTGAGCGTGGTCGCACCGGCCTCGATCGCCGCCTCGAACACCCTCACCAGGAAATCCATCTCGGAGCGCACCGCGTCCTCCGCCGAGAACTCGACATCGTCGGTGTACTCGCGCGCGATCTTGATGGCGTTCACCGCATGACCGACCACCTCGTCGGGCGTCATGCGGAGCTTCTTCTCCATGTGGATCGGGCTGGTGGCGATGAAGGTATGGATACGCCGCCGCGGCGCCGGGGAAACCGCCTCGCCGGCGCGACGCACGTCCTTTTCGCCGGCGCGTGCCAGCGAGCAGATCGTCGAGTGCTCGACATGTTCGGCGATGGTGCGAATGGCGTTGAAATCGCCTTCGCTCGCCGCGGCAAAACCGGCCTCGATCACGTCCACGCCCAGTCGCTCGAGCTGACGGGCGATGCGCAGCTTCTCGTCACGCGTCATGGACGCGCCCGGGCTCTGCTCGCCGTCGCGAAGCGTGGTGTCGAAGATGATCAAGGAGTCACTGCTGCTCATGGCAAAAACCTCAGGTGTCGCCGCCGGGTCCTCCCGTCGGACGTTCTTTATCTATTCGGTGGTCGCGTGGGTCGCCTCGCCAGGCATCGTCTCAATCGCCCCTGCGGGGCAGTCGCAGCAGCAGCGACGGGCAGACGTCACGCAGCCCGACCACCGGAACGGTGGTCGGGAGGGAACCATAGGCTGCGTGGAAACGACTGCTCATTTGGACAAGTTAACGACCCAGGGGCTCCGATTCAAGATGCCAGGCGTTTCAGGCGCCGACGCAATCCGCTTGAGAGCGTCCACAACGGGGCCGACAGCGCGTAGGCACTGGCCAGAACCCACAACGTCAGGGCGAAATCCTTCAAGAGCAGCACGAACACGATGATCGCGATCGGCAGGCTGAGGAAGGACAACCGCAGACGCGGTGAGAGCCGCTTGCCACTGAAGTACGGAAAGCTCGAGACCATCAACAGCCCGGTGGTGATGGTGATCACCCAGACCCAGCCCTGCTGTGCCTCGAAGGGAATGCCGTGCGCCTCGAAGAACCACACCATGCCCATCAACACCGCCGCGGCCGCCGGCGAGGCCAACCCCACGAAGTAGCCCTTGTCGACCGTCTCCACCTGAACGTTGAAGCGGGCCAGACGAATGGCCGCCGCTGCGGCAAAGACGAACGCGCCGAGCATGCCCCAGCGATCGCCCATGCCCTGCAGGCTCCAGAGGTAGACGATCAGTGCCGGCGCGATGCCGAAGGAGACCACGTCGGAGAGCGAGTCGTACTGGATGCCGAACTCCGACTCGGTGCCGGTCATCCGCGCCACGCGCCCATCCATGCCGTCGAGCAGCATGGCAACGAAAACGGCGATGGCCGCCGGGACGAAGTTGTCCTGGACGGCCATCACAATCGCGAAAAAACCGGCGAACAGGGCGCCGGTCGTGATCAGGTTGGGCAGAAGGTAGATCGCCTTGCGCCGCCGATGGTCATCCTGCCGGTCGGCCGGTTGCTGCTCGGTCTGCGTCTCGTGATCCATGTTCTGCCCCTCCCGGGATTGCCTCGTGCGACGGTCCCGCGATCAGTTGCGGGACTTGTCGACGATCTTGTTTGCGCTGATCCACGGCATCATGCCGCGCAGGCGCTCACCGACCTGCTCGATCGGGTGCTCGGCGTCCTGGCGACGACGTGCCGTCATTGAAGGGTAGTTCATCGCCCCCTCGTTGATGAAGCGCTTGGCGTACTCGCCGTTCTGGATGTTGGCCAGCGCCTCGCGCATCGCCTGGCGGGACTCCTCGTTGATCACCTTCGGGCCGGTGACGTACTCGCCGTACTCGGCGTTGTTGGAGATCGAGTAGTTCATGTTGGCGATGCCGCCCTCGTACATGAGGTCGACGATCAGCTTGAGCTCGTGCAGGCACTCGAAGTAGGCCATCTCGGCCGGGTAGCCCGCCTCGGTCAGGGTCTCGAAGCCGGCGCGGACCAGCTCGACGGTACCGCCGCAGAGCACGGCCTGCTCACCGAACAGATCGGTCTCGGTCTCGTCCTTGAAAGTGGTCTCGATGATGCCGGTACGACCACCACCAACGCCGGAGGCGTAGGACAGCGCGATGTCCTTGGCCTTGCCGGAGGCGTCCTGATGGATCGCGATCAGGTCCGGGATACCACCACCACGGGCGAATTCCGAACGCACGGTGTGGCCCGGGGCCTTCGGCGCGATCATGATCACGTCGAGGTCCTTGCGCGGGGTGACCTGGTTGTACAGGACCGAGAAGCCGTGGGCGAAGGCCAGCGTCGCGCCTTCACGCAGGTTCGGCTCGATCTGGTTGGCATAGATCTCGGCGTGGTTCTCGTCCGGGGCCAGCATCATGACCACGTCGGCCCAGGCGGAGGCCTCCTCGATGGTCTTGACCGTCAGGCCCTCGCCCTCGGCCTTCTTCTGCGAGCCGGAACCGGCACGCAGGCCGATCACCACCTCGACACCCGATTCCTTGAGGTTCAGCGCGTGGGCGTGGCCCTGCGAACCGTAACCGATGATGGCAACCTTCTTGCCCTGGATCAGGGAGAGGTCGCAGTCCTTGTCGTAGTAAACCTGCATGAGATGTATCTCCAGTCGAATGGTATTTGGATAAGGAAAAGGGAAACTGGCTGCGTCGGGCGCGGCTCAGACCTCGGGAATCAGCATGCCCCGCGGCCCGCGCGAGATGCCCAGCGCGCCGGAGCGCACGATCTCGACCACCGGGATCGAGCCCAACGCGTCGATGAAAGCATCGAGCTTGCTGCCCGGACCGACCAGCTGGACGGTGTAGCTGGACTCGGTCACGTCGATGACCTGACCGCGGAAGATCTCGGCCAGCCGGAAGATCTCCTGGCGGACCGCTTCGTGGGCCTGCAGCTTGATCAGCATCAGCTCGCGCTCGATGTGCGCGGTGTCGGCCATGTCCTGGACCTTGACCACGTCGATCAGCTTGTTGAGCTGCTTGACGATCTGTTCGATCACCTGCTCGTC
>NZ_JAWLBP010000006.1:0-40274 GCF_041687595.1 Guyparkeria sp.
TGGCCCCGGTCGTCGCTCAGGGCTTGACTGTCGTCAGACCCATCACGTGCCAGACCTGCATGCCACCGCGGTACCAGTAGATCTTGTCCGCCGGGTAACCCATGCCGACCAGCGCCCGGATGTTGGTCGGCGACTGGCCGCACCAGGGGCCGTTGCAGAACAGCACCAGGGTCTTGGCATCCCGGAAGTCGAACAGCCCGTCTTTCTTCTTCACGCCGAACTCGTCGAGCAACAGGGTCTCGGCGACGAACGGGTCGAAGTTCGATGCCTCGGGGTGGAGCCGTGTCCAGGGAATGTTCACGGCGCTCGGGATGGTGCCCTTCTGGTACCAGTCCGGGGTGCGCGAATCGATGATCAGGATCGAGTCGTCGTCTCGCGCCGCCTCGAGCTTCCCGAGCATCTCGATCTCGCCGATGGTGTGCACGCCAGGCAGGAGCTCCATCGGTTGCACGCAGAACGGCGGGCATTCACGGCTCGTCTGCTGGTAATCCTCGTGGATGCGGTTGTCCGCGTCCTGGTTGCGCTTGATCTCGATCGGTTCGCCGTCGTGCTCCACGGTGACCGACTCGAGAGACGGGGTCACCTTGACCTTCATCTCGTCGGCCGCCATCGCGAACCCTGCCGCGCTCATCAGCGCGGCGCCGACCAGCCATCGATGCATCTTCATGTCTGCCTCCGGTAATCCTGTGAACTCCCCGGGGAGTCTAGGCGCCGGGATGGCCGCTTGCAGGGACCGATCAGGCGATCCGGCGAACGCTCTTGCCTCGACCGATGCCGTAGTACGTCCAGCCTTCCTCGGCCAGGCGGTACGGATCGTAGAGGTTGCGCCCGTCGAAGATGGTGGGTTCCGCCAGGGACTCGCGCATCAGGTCGAAGTCCGGGGCGCGGAAGGCCTTCCACTCGGTGCAGATGATCAGGGCGTCCGCGCCCTTGAGAGCGGCGTCGCGGGTGCCTACCAGCGAGAGGTCGTCACGCTGCCCGTAGAGGCGCTGGGTTTCCTCCATCGCCTCGGGGTCGAAGGCCTGCACCCTCGCCCCGGCGTCCCAGAGGGACTCCATCAGCACGCGCGACGAGGCCTCGCGCATGTCGTCGGTGTTGGGCTTGAAGGCCAGCCCCCACAGGGCGAACGTCTTGCCGGCCAGCTGCTCGCGCCCGCCGTAGTGCTCGACCAGCAGCTCGAACAGGCGGCTCTTCTGGCGACGGTTGACCGCCTCGACCGCGTCGAGCAACAGCGGTTCATGATCGACAGCATGCGCGATCCGCACCAGGGCCTGCACGTCCTTGGGGAAGCAGGAGCCGCCGTAGCCGCAACCCGGATAGATGAAGTGATAACCGATGCGCGGGTCCGAGCCGATCCCCAGGCGCACGTTCTCGATGTCCGCTCCCAGGCGCTCGGCCAGGTTGGCCAGTTCGTTCATGAAGCTGATCTTGGTCGCCAGCATGGCGTTGGCGGCGTACTTGGTCAGCTCGGCGGAGCGCAGATCCATCACCACCATGCGGTCGTGGTTGCGGTTGAACGGCGCGTAGAGCTCGCGCATCACCGCTTCGCTGTGCGGGTCACTGGTGCCGACGATGATCCGGTCGGGCTTCATGAAGTCGTTGACCGCGGCCCCTTCCTTGAGGAATTCCGGGTTCGAGACGACGTCGAAGTCCAGTTCGACCCCCCGCTTGGCGAGGATGTCGGCCACCACCTGCCGCACCTGGTCGCCGGTGCCGACCGGGACGGTGGACTTGTCGATGATGATCTTCGGCCCGTCCATGTGCTCGGCGATCGTGGCGGCCACGGCGCGAACGTACTGCAGGTCGGCCGAGCCGTCCTCGTCCGGCGGCGTGCCCACGGCGATGAACTGCAACTCGCCGAAGGCCACGCCCTCGGCCGCGTCCGTGGTGAAGTGGAGCCGTCCCTGGGCGTGGTTCTCCCGCACGATCGGCTCGAGTCCGGGCTCGTAGATGGGGATGACGCCGTCGTTCAGGCGCGCGATCTTGCGGGGATCGACGTCGACGCAGGTGACCTCATGCCCCACCTCGGCGAGGCAGGCGCCCGTGACCAGGCCGACGTAGCCTGTGCCGAAAATCGTGACCTTCATGTATCGCTGCTTCCTTCTTCGTTGATCTCGCCGGCCGCCTCGATCACCTCGCGCACCTCGAGGAACAGGGCCCGGCTGGCCTTGCCGTATTCTTCGCGCGCCGACTCGGCACGGGCGCCCCGTTGCAGTTGCCGCAGGTGCTGCACGTCGACGGCCGGGTAGCTGTCGACGAAGCGGGTGATCGCCTCGGCGTCCTCGATCAGCGCGTCGCGCCAGGCCTCGGCCTGCATCTGCCGGCGCTGGTTTTCCGGCGAGTTCGGGTCGAGGTTCTGCAGGGCGGCCTCGATCGCCTCGACGTCCTCCTCGCGCATCAGTCGGCCGATGTACTGGCGCTGGCGCTTCGCCGCACCGCGTGAGCGCGTCGCCTTGAGCTGATCGACCGCGTCACGGAGGCGATCGGTGATCGGCAGGCGATCCAGGGCCTCGGCGTCCAGATCGGCCAGCCCAACGCCCAGCGCCTGGGCGGCGTGCGCCTCGCGCTTGACCTGGGACTTGCTCGGACCGAGGTATTCCCCGTTCTCCTCGTCGTGGTGATCGCTCGGCGGGTGATGTTCGGTCATGGGCGTGGGCTCTCCGGCGTGAATGCGGGGATTCTACCCAAAGCGCCACCCCAACGGCGAACCGGCGGCCACCCCGATCCGTGCAGGGCGCGCCGAAAGTCTCGCCGAAGGCGATGTCACGAAGATGACGCGTCCGGGTTCAGGCGCAGGATGCGGGCGTTGAGCATGGCGGCGAACGCCACCCAGGCCCAGTACGGGACCAGCAGGAGGGCGGCGAGCAGGCTTGACTGGGCGAAGACGAGGATCACCAGCGTGAGCAGCGCCCAGAGCACGAGTATGTCGATCAAGGCCGCGGCGATCCGGTGCCGACCGAAGAACAGCCAGGACCAGGCCGCGTTGAACAGCAGGTGGACTGCGTAGAGCACCAGCCCGGCGGTCCGCCAGGCCGAGTCCTCGGCCTCGAAGACCCGCCAGGCGGCCACCGCCATGAGCAGGTAGAGGATGGCCCAGGCGATCGGAAAGACCCGGTTCGGCGGCGTCCAGGCCGGCTTTGCGAGACTCCGGTACCAGTCATCCGGCCGATTGAGTCCCCCGGTCATGGCGGTCAGCGCGACCAGGACGATAGAGCCCATCAGGGCGACAATGGATTCGAGCATGGCGTGTGTGCCTCCTTTCTTTCACGCGGGCGGGTCGAACATCTCGGCCACGAGCTCGGTGGCGTAACTGCCGGGCGGCAGCGAGAACGACAGGGTTACCGTCCCGTCGCCGATGTCGAAGTCCAGGTCGGGAACCGCGACCGTCAGCGGCCTTCGGTCGGCCTCCACGCGCCACTGGACCAGCCGGCGCTCCCAGGACTCCCGGCCCCAGCGTTCGAGCATCGCCCGGCCCAGTTCGGTTTCGCGCTCACCCACCGCCGCGCCGGCCTGCGTGCCCGTCTCGCCCCACAGCGGCCCGGTCAGGCAGAGGTCACCGGCCTCCAGCCGACGCTGCAGCGCGTCGATCTCGTCGGCCTCGGCCAGAAAGCGGCTGCGCGAGCCGGCGAGCCGGAGGATGTCGCCCTCGCGGACGGTGGTGATCGTCCCCTGCTCCAGCCGGTCAGCCAGGACGCGATCGAAGATGGCCGACCGCAGGGTCGACAGCAGCCAGGTGCGGGCCGCCCGCTTCGGACTGCCACGTCGCTCGCCCTGCCCCCACTCGCGCAGGGCCTCGAGATTGGAGAAGCCGCGACCGTAGCGCTGCTCACCGAAGTAGTTGGCGAATCCGCGCGCGGCGATCAGGTCGCGACGGTCCGCGAGGTAATCGGCCAGCGACATCGCGTTCTCGCCCTGCCCGGGGGTCACGTCGTGCAGCCGCAGCCGGAACCGGTTGGCGCGATGGATGCCGCGGCGCAGCTTCCTGTCGTGGCGGTCCATGGCCAGCAGTCCGATGCCCTGCTCGACGCAAGCGGCCTCGAACGTCTCGGGGTCGAAGGTCTCGTGCGGGATGCTCAGCCACTGGCTGGTCACCGCGTTGCGGTCCTTCAGACCGCACAGCCCGATGTCGCGGGGCCTGGTGCCGGTGATCGCGGCGACCCGGTCGACCAGCGCGCCGGTGGTCAGGTCGCGCTTTTCCAGTCGCACCAGCCAGTGATTGCCCGCGCCGGTGGGTTCGAAGCCCAGGTCCTCGTCGACCCGGAAGGCTTCCGGCGTCGCCTTGAAACCGGCCTGCCACGCAGGCGCGCCGGCCACCCTCGGACGGGCCGTACCGGGCGCCCCGGGCCAGTCGATCAGGGAATCAGTCATCGAGGAGTGTCGCCGTCCAGTCGATCTCCTCGCCGGAAAGGAAGGGCACGACCACGTCGCCTCCGGCCTTGACCGGATCCGGCACGCGCTGGGAGCGACGCTCGAGCCGCAGGCGACGCTCGTTGACGGGCAGGCCGTAGAAGCGCGGACCGTTGAGGCTGGCGAACGCCTCCAGGGCATCCAGCCGCCCCAGCTGATCGAACACCTGGGCGTAGAGCTCGATCGCCACCGGCGCGGTGAACGCGCCGGCACAGCCGCAGGCGGATTCCTTGGCTCCCTTCGGGTGAGGCGCGCTGTCGGTGCCCATGAAGAACTTGCCCGAGGGGTCGACGGCGGCCTCGAGCAGTGCCTCGCGGTGTTTCTCGCGCTTGAGGATCGGCAGGCAGTAGTAGTGCGGACGAATGCCGCCGGCGAGCATCGCGTTGCGGTTGAACATCAGGTGGTGAGCCGTGATGGTCGCGCCGAGTCGATCCCCCTGCGAACGGACGAACGCGGCCGCCTGGGCGGTAGTGATGTGCTCCATCACCACCCGCAGGTTCGGGTAGCGCTCCAGCATCGGCGTCAGCACGCGCTCGATGAACACCGCCTCGCGGTCGAAGATGTCCACCGACGGGTCGACCACCTCGCCGTGGACCAGCAGTGGCAAGCCGGTGCGCTCCAGGGCGCCCAGCACCGGCTCGATCGCCAGCGGGTCGGTGACGCCGTTCTCGGAGTTGGTCGTCGCACCGGCCGGATAGAGCTTGACCGCGTGGATGGCCGGATCGGCCGCGGCCTGCTCGATGTCCGAGGCGGTCGTCCGGTCGGTGAGGTACAGGGTCATCAGGGGATGGAAGTCGCTGTCCGGGCCGACAGCGGCGAGCACCCGGTCCCGGTAGGCATGGGCCTCGGCGACCGTGGCGACCGGCGGGACCAGGTTGGGCATGATGATGGCGCGACCACACTGCCGGGCCGAGAACTGCGCCACGGCGTCGAGCATGGCGCCGTCGCGCAGGTGCAGGTGCCAGTCGTCGGGCTGGCGGATGATCAGCTCGTCCAAGGGGTGTTCCTGTTGCTTTCAGTCGGGTGAACGATGGCTCGCGGGCGGACGTCTTACCAGGCGATGTAGGCGTAACCCTTTTCCTGGTATTCCATCAGCGCCGCCGCACCGACCTGCTCGACGCGGGCGAAGTCGCGGATGTCGTCTTCGCTGTAGCCGACCGTGTCCATGGTGTTGCCGCAGGCGATCCACTCGACGTTGTAGTTCTTGGCGAACCCCTCGGCGCGGGCGTAGAGCATCTCGTCGACCTCGCGCATGGGTTCCTTGGCGAGGATGTGGATTCCCTTGGCGAAGCAGGCCACGGCGATCTGCACGTTGTCGCCGTACTTGCCGATCATGGCGGTCATCGAGTTGAGCACGTGGGTCTGGTACTCCGCGTCGCCATGGTTGAGCTGGTAGATCACGAAGTGCTCCGGGTCGTCCCCGGGGAAGCGCATCTCGTCCTGGGCGCGTGCCTGCCCGATGCCGAGAGCGGCCGTGCCGGCGCCGGCCATGGCGGTGATGAAACGTCGACGGTTGTTGCGCGAATCGGTCATGAGGTTGGTCTCCTGGTATTCGATGCCGACCGGCAGTGGTCGGTCTCAATGCCCGGGAAGCGTCAGCAGGCCGGCAGGCCCTTGGGTGGCCGGTCTACGGGCCACGCGACGAATCCCTTAATGGGCGAAACATTGCCAAGGTAAACGAGGATAGTCCACCACCGGGGAGATCGGCCTCCCCCGGACGCTAGTCCCCGACCCGCATGAGCACCACCCCGCCCCGGGCATAGAGGACCTCGCCCGCGATCCCGGTGGCGCGCTCGTTGCGCGTGAGCAGCAGGTCGCCGGCGCGTGGATCGCGCCGCTCGACCACGCGCTGGGCGTAAACGCCGAAGCTGGGCGTGTTCATGCCCTGCATGACCAGGTCCCCGGACAGGTCGCGTGCCATCAGGCCGGCCTCGCGGATCGGACCCTGCTGCATCTGGCCGACGGCGTGCAGCACCAGGGCGTTGACCACGATGGAGAACGACAGCGCCACCGGCACGAGAACGTTGGGAAGCGGCCAGCGACGGCTGGTCAGCGGCATGAGGACCAGCACCAGCGACAGCCCGGTCACCACGTACCAGGCGGGCCCGAAGTAGCGGTCGCGCTCGGCGAGCATGTCCTGCACGTAAGATGGCTTGATCTGGTCGAAAAAGGCATTCACCAGCGTCGGCAAGGCCAGCACGAACAGCAGGAAGGCCGCCACTGGGAGCAGGTGCAGCGCCCGGGAACGCACCTGCGGCAGGTGAGAGCCCATCACCAGCATCAGCCCGACCAGCCCGTAGCTGAGATAGTGCGGCAGCTTGGTGCCGGAGAAGGAGAACATCAGCAGCGTGACCAGGAACCAGATCCAGCCGAACCGGCGCAGGGCCACCGCCACGGATTCCGGGGCCTGCAGGGGCTTGATCCAGTCGCTGCGGAAATGCCGCAGGGAGGTCAGCACGGCACCCGTGAACGGCAGCAGGGCCACGAGGGTCACCACGGGGTAGTACCAATACCCGCCGGAGTGACCTTCCATGGGCTCCGAGAAACGTCCGAGGTTATTGTCCAGGAAGAACTCGTCGATGAAGGCCTGGCCGTGCTCGATCCAGACCAGAACGTACCAGGGCACCGCCACCACCACGAACAGGAGCAGGCCCTGCCAGTCCAGTACCGCGCGCCACCAGGCCCGGCCCTTGCCCGTCATCAGGTAGAACAGGAAGCTCGTCGCCGCCGGGATGACCACCGCGACCGGTCCCTTGGTCAGGAAACCCAGGGCCATGGCCAGATAGGCCCACCGGATCCAGCGCCGCTCGCCACTGGTCCAGTGGTTGAAGGTGGCGAATACCGCCGCTGTCAGGAACAACAGCAGCACCGCATCGGAGATAGCGGCCTTGCCCACCACGGTGGTCATCAGGGCGGTGGCCGGGATCAGCGCGGCGAAGAAGGCCGCGCGGGGGTTGAGATAGCGGTCGGCGAACAGGTAGATCATCGCCACCCACAGCGTCGAGGCGAGGACCGAGGGCAGCCGGAAGGCCCATTCGTGAAAGCCGAAGACGCCCACGGAGGCCGCCTGCAACCAGTAGATCAGCACCGGCTTGGCAAAGCGCGGCTCCTCGTTCAGGTAGGGAACGAGGAAGTCGTTCCGGTCGAACATCGCCCAGGTCGCCCCGGTGAACGCCCCTTCGTCGAGGTCGAACAGCGGCAGGGTACCGATGCCCCAGACGTAACCGATGGCGATGGCCATCGCGAGGACGAATACGTGCACGTGCCGACGGTCCAGCCAGTTGGTCGCGGGTTCGGCGGTAGGCGTGTGTTGGCTCATGGGCGACGCTCGGACAGTGACACGGTAAAGATGAAGGTTCGGAGCTCGACCGGTCGGCTCCAAGGCCACCGGTGACAGAAGGCGAGTATATCAGCCACGTACTCCCGGCCGATGCACCGTGGGCACGTCCGTTTCGCGTTACCATGGGCCCGACCAAGCCCGGCCCCACGCCGGCTACATGGAACCGCACATTCACCACGCCCAACAGCGATACTGCCGATGAACCTGTTCCCGCTCGTCCGCCCCCTGCTCTTCCGCCTGCCGCCCGAGACGGCCCATCGCGTCACACTGGGCATGCTCGACCTGGCCGCCCGCACGCCGTGGTGCGGCTGGCAGCGCAAGGCGATCGCCGAGGATCCGACCACGGTCATGGGCATCGACTTCCCCAATCGCGTCGGGCTGGCCGCCGGGCTGGACAAGAATGCCGCCCACGTCGATGGACTCGCCTGCCTGGGTTTCGGCTTCATCGAGGTCGGCACCATCACGCCGCGCCCCCAGCCGGGCAACCCCGCACCGCGGCTGTTCCGACTTCCGGAGGGCGAGGCCCTGATCAACCGCATGGGATTCAACAACGACGGGCTGGACAGCGCCCTGGAGAACCTCTCGCGCTCGAGCCGCGAGGTGCCCGTGGGCATCAACATCGGCAAGAACTTCGACACGCCGATGGACCGTGCGCTCGACGACTACCTTGCCGGTCTGGCCGCGGTCTACCCGCACGCCGACTACGTCACCATCAACATCTCCTCGCCCAATACCGCCAACCTGCGCGACCTTCAGGGTGGCGAGGCCTTCACCGCCCTGCTCCGCGGCCTGACCGACGAGCGGGCCAGACTGCGTGACGAGAGCGGTCGACACGTGCCGCTGGCGATCAAGATCGCGCCGGACATCGAGGAGGACGAACTCCCCGCCCTGGCCGAAGCACTGGTGGAACACGGGATCGACGGCGTGATCGCCACCAACACCACGCTCGCCCGCGAGGACGTCGAGGGCATGGAGTACGCCGACGAAAAAGGCGGGCTCAGCGGCCGACCGGTCCGGGAACGCTCCACCCGGGTGATCCGTGCCCTGCGCGAGCACCTGCCGGAGGACTTCCCCATCATTGGCGTGGGCGGCATCGATTCGGCCGAGGCCGCGCAGGAAAAGATCGAGGCCGGCGCGAACCTGGTGCAGGTCTACACCGGGCTGATCTATCGCGGCCCCACCCTGGTCGGCGAGATCGCGCAGGCCCTCGCGGAATCGGAGCCCCCGGCGAGCCAGAGCCCATCTGCATAAACCCGATACCGCGCGGCACACCTCGATCCGGGCAGTTGCGGCGCTGTGGATTCGTGCAGCGTTCCCACGGGCCTGGGCACGGGGATTTCGGCCTTTCCCGCTGATTTACGGGACTATTTTTCTTCCCTGACTATACTCGTTCACAGGCCGGCGGCTTCCGTCGGCCTGCCGGTTTCTCGGCCCGATCGGCTCGGCTCGCCACGCATGGATCCCGATCCTGATTCCAACGCCGAGAACCCGCTCCGACGAGACGGGTGCTTGCCACCGTCTGCCACCGGAAGGCCTGTCGAATTCCGGTCGATGGTGGAGGTGTGCCGTGAGAATCGCCCAGGTTGCCCCGTTGCACGAAAGCGTTCCGCCTCGGACCTACGGGGGAACCGAGCGCATCGTGCACTACCTCACCGAAGCCCTGGTCCGGGAGGGACACGAGGTGACCCTCTACGCCAGTGGTGATTCCCGGACCAGTGCGCGACTGCGCCCAGGCGTGGCCGAAGCCCTGAGATCCTCGTCGACGCACCGTGACCCCCTGGCGTGGCACGTCCTGCAACTCGCCCGGGTGGCCCGGGAAGCGGCGGATCACGATCTGGTCCACTTCCATACCGACTTCCTGCATTACCCGCTGTGGCGCCGGATGTCGGTGCCCCAGCTGACCACGCTCCACGGGCGCCTCGACCTGCCGGATCTCCGCCCGCTCTACGAGGAGTTCGGCGACATCCGGGTGGTTTCAGTCTCCGACAGCCAGCGGCTCCCGCTCCGGGACGTGGCCCGATGGGCGGGGACCGTCTACAACGGCATCCCGGCCGAGTCCTACACCTTCCAATCCGAGCGGGGAAGTTACCTGGCCTTCCTCGGACGGATCTCGCCGGAAAAGGGGCCCGAGACGGCCATGGACATCGCGATTCGGGCCGGCATCCCGCTGAAGATGGCCGCCAAGACGGACGCGATCGACCGGGAGTATTTCGACGCTCGCATCCGGCACCGCCTGGCGCACCCCCTGGTCGAATACGTGGGCGAGCTCGACGAGCACCACAAGAACGAATTCCTCGGCGGGGCGCTGGCCCTGCTGTTCCCGATCGACTGGCCGGAACCCTTCGGGCTGGCGATGATCGAGGCCATGGCCTGCGGCACGCCGGTGATCGCCTACTCCCGCGGGGCCGTGCCCGAGGTGGTGAGCGAAGGCGTGAGCGGCTACGTGGTGGCGTCGGTCGACGAGGCCGTGGACGCCATCGACCGGATTGACCGCATCGATCGCGCCGGCTGTCGCGCCCATTTCGAGCAGCGTTTCACCGCGGAGCATATGCTTCAGGGATACTTGGACCTTTACCGGCAGATTGCCGGCCCGGCATGAGCGGGATGTTTCTTTCGGACCGACCGATCGAGGGGTGACCGATGGACGACGCGATTCAGATCGACAACCGCTGGTATATCCCGGCCATGTCGGCCCGGGCCGACGACCGCAACCGCGTCCTGAAGTCCGGGGACGGCTTCGTGGTGTTCAGCCGCCACGGGGAAATGGGCCATGCCGGCTTCGGCGACCAGGGGTTCTACTACCGCGGCACCCGACACGTGTCCTACTGGCACCTGCAGCTCGCCGGACGAGAGCCGGTATTGCTGAATTCCATGGTCCACCTGGACAACAGTCGGCTGGTGATCGACCAGACGACGCCCGACCTGTTCGTCGACGGGGCGTGCTGGCTGCCCAAGGGCGGTCTGCACATGCGCCGGGAACTCGGCGTCCACGATTGCGTCCTCACCGAGCACCTGTCCCTGACGAACTACCACCAGCAGGCACGCACCTTCGAGCTGACCTACCAGATCGGCGCGGACTTCAGCGACATCTTCGAGGTCCGCGGCAATAGCCGCCC
The DNA here is from genome assembly GCF_041687595.1 of Guyparkeria sp. Classification (NCBI taxonomy): domain Bacteria; kingdom Pseudomonadati; phylum Pseudomonadota; class Gammaproteobacteria; order Chromatiales; family Thioalkalibacteraceae; genus Guyparkeria; species Guyparkeria sp. The sequence goes on from NZ_JAWLBP010000006.1 coordinate 10,864, forward strand.
TCGTCGCGGTGAGGTTCGGGAGCCCCGGGTCGAGGCGGACGCGGTGATATTCGGTTACGAGGGACTCGACGGCGTGACCCGGCGCACGCGAGCCGGCTTCTCGCCCGCGCCGGCCAGGATCGATGCGGACACGGCCAGCTTCGATATCGAACTCGGACCCGGCGAGAGTTTCCACATCGAGACGACGATCTCCTGCGACGAGGGAGAGGCCGGCTTCCACGTCCCGGGCCATGCTCGAGCCATGCATGCTATCGACGGGGACGTGGCCGCCGACCGGGAGTCCCGCATCGAGGTGGTCACCGACAACGAGCAGTTCAACGACTGGATCAACCGCTCGGTGGCCGACCTGCAGATGCTGACCACCCGGACACGTCACGGCCCCTATCCCTACGCCGGCGTGCCGTGGTTCTCGACCCCCTTCGGTCGCGACGGGATCATCACCGCCCTGCAGACGCTCTGGTCCCAGCCGGAGATCGGGCGCGGAGTGCTGGCCTTCCTGGCCGAGACCCAGGCCGACAGCGAGGATCCGTCGAACGAGGCCGAACCGGGCAAGATCATTCACGAAATGCGCGATGGCGAGATGGCGGCGCTCGGCGAAGTGCCCTTCCGGCGCTACTACGGCTCCGTGGACGCCACGCCGCTGTTCGTGGTTCTGGCGTATCGCTATTACCGTCGCACCGGCGATCGCGAATTCATCACGCGGATCTGGCCCAACATCACGCGGGCACTGGAATGGGTCACGAAACAGCTGGAACAGCATGGCTTTCTCGTCTACGCGCGCCATGACGCCAACGGCCTGGTACAGCAGGGCTGGAAGGATTCCGACGATGCCGTCTTTCACGCCGACGGACAGCCGGCCCGTCCGCCGGTCGCGATATGCGAGGTACAGGGGTACGCCTTCGATGCCCTGCGCCGGGCCGCCGAACTGGCCGACCTGCTCGGCCACGACACCCAGGCGACCGACTGGCGCCGTAGGGCCGATGACCTGCAGGCCCGTTTCGAGCGTCGGTTCTGGGTTGCCGAGATCGACACCTACGCCCTGGCGATCGACGGGGATGACCGACCTTGCGCGGTGCGCAGTTCCAACCCGGGCCATCTCCTCTATTCGGGCATCGTCTCTCCGGACCGGGCGGCCCGAGTGAGTCGTGGGCTGATCTCGCCGGCGGCCTTCAACGGCTGGGGCCTGCGCACAATCTTCGAGAAGGAGTGCCGCTACAATCCGATGTCCTACCACAACGGCTCGGTCTGGCCGCACGACACAGCCCTGGCGGCAGCGGGCATGGCCTCCTGCGGTCACAAGGACGAGGCCCTGGTGCTGCTCGAGGGGCTGTTCAATGCCGCCATCCACTTCGACCTGCATCGCCTGCCGGAACTGTTCTGCGGATTCGAGCGAATATCGGGGCAGGCCCCAACGCACTACCCGGTGGCCTGCTCGCCACAGGCCTGGGCTGCCGGCTGCGTGTTCATGCTCCTGGAATCGATACTCGGGTTGCGCTTCGACCCGGACGCGGCGCGAGTCTCCCTGGACTATCCGCGTCTACCGGATTACATCACGTGGCTGCGCATACGACGCATTCGGCACCATGACGGAGAACTCGACCTGATCGTCCGCCGACACGGCAGGGATATCGCGGTCAATATCGAGCGGCGGAAGGGCCCGATCGAGCTGAACGTGACGGTGTGACGGCGCCTGCGACCGAAGGCCGTTGGCCGGTCACGGCGAGGCGAGGTTCACCAGCCGGTGACGCTACGTGTCGCGCGGCGTGAGGCGCAGACGGGACAGTCGGGGTCCTGGCGAAAGCGCACGGTGCGCCATTCGGCGTCCCGGAGGTCGAACAGCGCCAGCCGACCGACCAGCGGACGCCCGGTGTCGGTAATCACCTTGATGGCCTCGGCCGCCTGGAGACTGCCGATCATGCCCACCAGGGGGCCGAGCACTCCCGTCTCGGAACAGCTCATGGCGTCCTCCCCTTCCTCCCGGTACAAGCAGCGGTAACAAGGGGCCTCAGGGTCACGATGATCGAAGACGGTGACCTGGCCTGCCCACTGGATCGCGGCGCCGGACACCAGCGGGATGCCGTGGTGTGCGCAGGCGGCGTTCAGCGCGAAGCGCAGCTCGAAGTTGTCGGAGCAGTCGAGCACCAGGTCGACCGCCGCGACCGCCTCGTCGAGCACCTTGTCCTCGAGCTTCCGGTTGATCGGGTGCAAGTGCACCAGTGGGTTGAGTGCGGCGAGCCGTTCGACGGCCGATTCGGTCTTGGGACGACCGACCTGGGCGGTGTCGTGCAGGGTCTGGCGTTGCAGGTTGCTCAGGTCCACCTCGTCGAAATCGGCGAGGTGAAGTTCACCCACCCCGCCGGCCGCCAGGTAGAGGGCAACCGGGGAACCCAGGCCGCCGAGGCCCACCACCAGCACCCTCGATCGCATGATCCGCTCCTGACCCTCGTAATCCAGGCCATCGAGCATGATGTGCCGCCCGTAGCGCAGCAGTTCCTCGTCTTGCATTCCGATCTGTCCGGTCGTGGTTGGTTCGGCAACGCAAATGCCCGGCCGGAGCCGGGCATTCGGGTCGTGAAGAGGCCGCCCCCGTGCGCCCTCTTACAGGTAGTGCCGCCAGGGGTCGTCAGGGCGCTCCGGAATGTCCTCGTGGCGGTCACGGATCACGGATGCCTCGCCCGAGGCGCGATTTTTCTGCGCCGGCATGCTGCATCCGTCGAGGCCCAGCGCCTCGCGCTGGTTCTGCTCCGTGTAGTCGACCAGCGCGCACTTGAGCTTTTCCATCAGGGCGGCGTCCAGATGGAAGCCAGCTTCCTGAAGGATCCGGCGCAGCGCCTTGAGGCAGATGATCGACAGGTCGTACTCCACCTCCAAGCAGAACGGGCCCCGCCGCCGGGCCGAAATCACACCGGGAAGCCAGCAGGCAAAATGCTCCGCGTGTCGTGCCTGTTCCCCTTCATGATGGGGGCCACGAAACCAGATCTCGTGCGTCTTGATCAGTTGCTTTTCATCCATGTCGGCGCCTTGCCTTCCGCCCTGTACGCTTCCAAGACTAGCGCACTTGCTACGGCTTACCAAGCGCCGGAAATCGGGCGTCGACGGTGTTCCGTTCAACCCCTTCGGCGCGCGGTTCCGGCGGCGGTGACACGCGGGTTGCCGCCCAGGTCGCGGCGGGTACCGATGACCTCGAGACCGATATCGCGCATCAGCACGGCCACCGCCTCGGCCTGGTCGGCACCGTGCTCGAACAACACCACCCCACCGGGACGAAGCACCTCGTATGCCGACCGCAACAGTCGGCGGTAATCGCCAAGCCCTGCCTCGTCGGCGACCAGTGCCTCGTGGGGTTCGAAGCGCAGGTCACCCTGCGACAGGTGGGGGTCGTCCGCCGCAAGGTAAGGGGGGTTGCCCACCAGCAGATCGATGGAACCGGGCCTGACGGCGGACAGCCAGTCCCCGCGCCACATGGCGACATCGGGCCGGGCACCCTGGGAACGCAGGAAGGTGACGTTCTCCCGGGCGAGCTCCAGGGCCAGTGGACTGCGATCGACGGCGAAGACGTCGATGTCAGGACGGGCGGACGACAGCGACAGGGCGATCGCGCCGGTGCCGGTGCCCAAATCAAGCACCCGATACCCCGGAGCGGATCTCGGGATCAGCTCCAGGGCCCATTCGACGAGGATCTCGGTGTCCGGTCGGGGAATGAGGGCGCCTGGACGACAGAGGAAACGGTGCTCCCAGAAGCCTCGCTCACCGGTCAGGTAGGCTACCGGTTCGCCCCGTGCACGTCGGTCGAATGACTCCTGCAGGGCCGCGGCGACGTCCTCCCCGACCGGGTCGGCGCCATTCATCATGAGCCCGGCGGCATCGAGGCCGGTGACATGGGCGGCGATCAGCCGAGCCTCCATCATGGCCTCGCCCATGTCGGAGCCGCGCGCCGCCGCCATCCTCCGGGCCCCGGCACGCAGGCAGGCGTCGAGGGTGATCGTGCCGGCAGCGCTTTCCCCGTCACCGGGGGACCGGGCGGTCACGCTCAGGCACCCTGCTCGGCCAGGGCCTCGAGCTGGGCGGCCTGGTCGGCCTGGCGAAGCGGCACCACCACCGGCTCCAGGTCGCCGCCCATGATCCGGTCGAGCTGGTGCACGGTGAGGTTGATGCGGTGATCGGTCACGCGTCCCTGCGGGAAGTTGTAGGTGCGGATCCGGTCGGAACGGTCGCCCGTGCCGACCAGCGCCTTGCGACTTGCGGCGGTCTGCTCGACCTGTGCCCGGCGGACGTCATCGGCGAGTCGAGCGGCGAGCAGGTCCATCGCCCGGGCCCGGTTCTTGTGCTGGGAGCGCTCTTCCTGGCACTCGACCACCACGCCCGTGGGCAGGTGCGTGATCCGCACCGCGGAATCCGTCTTGTTGACGTGCTGACCGCCGGCACCGGACGCACGGAAGGTATCGACGCGCAGATCACCGGGATTGATCTCCGGTGCCTCGGCAGCCGGCACCACCGGCATCACCGCCACCGTGGCCGCCGAGGTGTGGATCCGCCCCTGGGTCTCGGTGACGGGCACCCGCTGGACGCGGTGCGCACCGGACTCGAACTTCAGCCAGGAGTAGACGGCATCGCCACTGATGCGAGAGATCAGCTCGCGGTAGCCGCCGTGTTCCCCTTCGGAAGCGGACAGCACCTCCACCTGCCAGCCCCGCGTTTCGGCGAACCGTGCATACATGCGGAACAGGTCGCCGGCGAAGATGGCGGCCTCGTCACCCCCGGCTCCGGCGCGGATCTCGAGGAAGACATCCCCCTCGTCATTGGGGTCCTCCGGCAGGAGCTGGCGCTCGATATCGGCATCCAGCTCCTCATGACGGGCCTCGAGTGCCGGCAACTCCTCGCGGGCAAGCTCGGCGAGCTCCGGGTCCCCGTCCTGAAGCAGGGCCCGTGCTTCCTCGAGGGCCTTTTCCGTCTCGTGCCAGGCATCGACGTTCTTCACCAGCGCCTCGAGGCGGGCGTACTCGCGCGACAGGCGCTGGAAGCGATCCTGGTCGGCGATGACCTCTGGATCGGAGAGCAGCGCGGTGATTTCCTCGAAGCGCTCGACGAGACTGTCGAGACGTGACAGCAGGGCTTTATGCATAGAACGGGAACAATCGGGAATGGGAGAGACGCCGGCAGACGGTGCTGCCGGAAGGACACGGCACGAGCCGGGCTAGGACTCGCCCGACTTGCTGTTCCAGGAACCGACCGGCAGCGAACGACGGGTCAGGGCCTGGGCATCCTCGTCGAGACCGACGACGTGGGAAACGTTCTGGACGGTGGCAAGGTCCCCGCTGACACAGGCCTCGCGCAGCACGACCGTCGGCTGGTGGATCAGCCGGTTGGTGAGAGTATTGGCGAGAAACGCGAGGGCCTCCTCGGGATCCTTGCCGGCCTCCACCATGGCCCGGGCCCGGGCAAGGGTCTCGTCGCGCAAAATGCCGGCACGCTCCCGATAGCTGCGGATCAGTTCCGCGCCGGTCTGCAACTGCACCCATTGCAGGAAGTGCTCGACCTGCACGTCGATGATCTCCTCGGCCTGCTCGGCCGCCTCGCGCCGGCTGCGCTGGCCCTCCTCGATCACCGTGCGCAGGTCGTCCACCGTGTAGAGGTAGACGTCCTGCATCGTACCGACCTGCGGCTCGATGTCCCGCGGCACCGCGATGTCGACCATGAAGATGGGGCGACGCTTGCGTTCGCGGATCGCCTGCTCCACCGCTCCCTTGCCCAGTACGGGGAGCGAGCTGGCCGTCGAGGAGATCACGATATCGGCCTGGTGCAGTTGGGCGGGAATGTCCGCCAGTCCGATCGCCGTGCCCTCGTACTGCTCGGCGAGCATGTGGGCCCGATCGATCGAGCGGTTGGCGACGATCACGCGCCCCAGGCCGGCGGTCTGCAAGTGGCGCGCGCACAGCTCGATGGTTTCCCCGGCACCGATCAGCAGTGCCGTCTTTTCCTCGAACGAACCGAAGATCTGGCGCGCCAGGCTCACCGCCGCGAAGGCCACCGACACCGGTGAAGCGCCGATCTGCGTATCGGTGCGCACCTGCTTGGCCACGGCGAAGGTGTTCTGGAAAAGCCGGCCGAGAATGGGCCCCAGGGCGTTGGCGTCCTGGGCAAGCGTGAAGGCATCCTTGATCTGGCCCAGGATCTGCGGCTCGCCCAGCACCATCGAATCCAGCCCGCAGGCGACCCGCATCAGGTGGCGAATGGCCTCCTCGTCGGTGTGGGCGTAGACGTAGGGGCGGAGCGAATCCGGGGAGATCTGGTGGAAGGCGGCCAGCCAGTCCACCAGGGCATCGGTGACGCATTCGGAGTGCGTATAGATCTCGGTGCGGTTGCAGGTCGAGACGATGGCCGCCTCGCGCGCGCCGCATCCGTCGATCAGATCCTGCAACGCCGACTGCACGCGCTCCGGCCCGAAGGCGATGCGCTCGCGCACATCGACCGGCGCGGTCTTGTGGTTCACCCCGAATGCGATCAGTGACATGGTGGAATTATAGCCTTGCAGCGACCCGTTTGACGATCCCCGGAGGACACTCAGCGGCGCCGATCGGGCAGAAGCCGACTACGCCACGGCCCAGGCCAGTAGCGCACCGTGCCCAGCACCAGGCCGAACAGCCCGACCACTGCCACCAGCCAGTTGGCCCAGACGCCTTCGGGGTAGCCGACGTCCACCCAGGGAGCACTCAAGGCACAGACGGCCGTGACGAACACTGCCACGGGCACCGGCCAGCGGGCGTTTCGGGCGGCGGCCCAGCGATCGGTGACCAGGACTGCCACCCAGACCGAGGCCAGGCCGACGATCGCACCGGCCAGCACGTCGGTCGGCCAGTGTACCCCGGCGACCATCCGGGAAATGCCCATGATGCTGGCGATGGCGAGCATGAGCGCCGTCCCGGCCATGCGCAATCTCAGGCCGAAGATCAGCAGTCCGGCCAGGGTGAAGGCGGTGACGGTATGCCCTGAGGGGAAGGCCTTGGAACTGATCGAGTGGCCGATGAGATTGAACATCTCCGGCTCGTAGACGCCCGGCGGACGGGCCACGTCGAGCAGTGGCTTGAGACTGTGAGTGATCAGGGTCGCGACGATGGCGGAGAACAGCAACAGGATGGCGAGGCGCGGGCGCCACAGCACGAACGGGAGCAGCAGCCCCAGCGTCAGCCAGGTGTCGGCCAGCGCGTTGATGCCGGCCCAGAAGCCGACGGTCGCGTCCACTCCGCCGAGGGCGTTGAAGTGGTGAAACAGGGACTCGCGCGCGCCGGGCCATGCGAACACTGCCACCAGCAGCACCGCGGCCGTGGCGGCAAACGCGAGCGTCAACTGTTCACCCGGGTTTGGGTCGTGCAACCGGTACCGAACGTCGCTCATGCGGTTGACCCCTCGTCTTTCGTGTCATCCCCGCGCCCGGAGGCGTCGGGCATGTGGAATGCGTCGTTCTCGCCTTCCCGGTCGAAGCGGGCGGGCAGATGGTAGGTGCGCACGTTCCTGGACTCGTAGTAGGTACGCGAGAGCATCTCGGAGAGCACCCCGGTGGTCAGGATCTGCACCGCGATCAGGATGAAGAGGATCGAGATCAGGAACAGCGGGCGATCGCCGATGTCGTGGCCGATCAGCTTTTCCACGAACAGGTACGCCATGCCCAGACCGCCGAGCAGGCCGAACCCGGCTCCCAGCAGACCGAAAAAGTGCGCCGGGCGAGCCGAAAACCGCATGAAGAAATACACGCTGACCAGGTCGATGATCACCCGGAACGTTCGGGACAGGCCGTACTTGGACGTCCCGGCGGTACGGGGGTGGTGAGTCACCACTTCCTCGGCGATGCGCGACGGCGCTGTCTGGGTGGCCAGCCAGGCGGGAATGAAACGGTGCATCTCGCCGTACAGGCGCACCCCCTTGATCACCTCGCCGCGGAACACCTTGAGACTGCAGCCGTAGTCGTGCAGGTTCACGCCGGTCAGGCGCCGGATCAGCCGGTTGGCCAGCCAGGAGGGCACTTTCCGGACCCAGAGATTGTCCTTGCGATCACGACGCCAGCCGGCCACCAGGTCCAGATCCTCGCGCAGCAGGCGGTCGACCATACGCGGGATGTCGATGGGGTCGTTCTGCAGGTCGCCGTCCATCGTGACGATCACCTCGCCACGGGACAGGTCGATCCCCGCCTGCATGGCGGCCGTCTGACCGAAGTTCCGGGTCAGCGGAACCGGACGGACATGGCTGCCGTAGGCTTCCCTCGCCTTCTTTATCTCGGCGACGGTGGCGTCGGACGACCCGTCGTCTACCAGGAGCAGTTCCCAGGCAGCACCGTAGTCGGCCAGGCTTTCGTGAACCCGCTCGACCAGTGGCGCGACGTTCTCCTGCTCGTTGAACATCGGGACGACGATGGATAGCGGTGCGGCGCACTGGCTGGTCATGACAACGGATACCCCGGAAAGCCGTGGACGGGAAACTGCGGGTCAGGCAATCGCCAAACGTTGCGCAGTGTAAGCCACATCGCCCCCGCAACCTACTCGCCCCCGGGTCGAGGGCGCGGGATGAACAACGTGAGCGCCGCGGCGAGCAGTGCCGACCCGAGCACGAACAGGTGCAGGTTCACCCCGGCGGCCAGCAGCTCACGGCCGCTGTCGACGAAGGCCCCCAGCGCCAGCGCGACACCCGCCTCGTAGGTGCCGAAGCCGCCCGGGGCATGAACGGGCAGCACCGTGGTGAGGTCGCCACCGATGGCTCCCAGCACGCCCTCGACGAAGCCGACCGGCGCCAGTGCAGCGAGCACCCATCCCAGCGCGCCGAGCTTCACCGCCCAGTTCGCCCAGGTCCATGCCATGGTGCCGAGAAACAGCCCCGGGCGATCCGGCAGGGCCTCCAGCACCTCGGCGAGTCGTGCTCGCAGGCGGCCGCCCTCCCCCGACACGCGGCGATGCAGCGGTCCGCGCAGAAGATAGACCCCCAGCGGGGCGACCAGCAACATGACGAGGATGACGACCCAGGCGGGGGTCAGGCCGAAGACGGCGCCGCCGGCGAATAGCGCGATGACCACGACCACCTGCAGGTCGAGCAGACGAAACCAGAACAGGACCGGCACGCTCCGCAGGGGCGACAGGCCGAAGTAGCTTCGCATCAGCACCGGAAAGGCCACCTCCCCCGAGCGCATCGGCAGGAGGTTGTTCATCAGGTTGTGCCAGCTCGACAGGCGGAAGGTCGCCCAGAAGTGGCCGGCCAGCAGAACGTGGAAGTAGCGCGTGATGCGAAGCGTCCTCAGGACATAGCTCGCCAGCATCAGCACCAGGGCGACCGCCAGGGCGAACGGGTCGATTGCCAGCCAGGGCGCGACCAGCTCGGCGGGACCGACCCAGAACACCACGGCGGCCAGCAGCGCAAGCACCACCGCCCAGCCGACGGTCATCGTCCATCGCCGCGAAAGGCGCTTCATGCCTCCGGTCTCGCTTCCGGTTCGTCAACCGGCTGTCCGGCTTTGGGCGCGGTCGGGTAATTGGGCATAATGAGTCCTTGCTCCGTCCTGCTTTCTCGGGTTCCCGGGCGACCAGCACCCAGGGCGGATATCTCGAGAGCGCGATTGTGCCGTCCGGCACCGGACGCCGCCACCGAGGATTCATTGTCGGGCGCCCTACCCTCCGGCCCCGCGACGTCAGCACGAGACCGCAGAAGGCTTCATGAGCGAGATTGTATTTCATCTGATCGATGACCCGGCGGACGACGCGTTCTGGTACTACGCCGCCGAACTGTGCGCCGAGGCGGCCGACCAGTCGCGCCCGACCTACGTGGTCTGCGCCAGTCTCGCCCACGTCGAGGGGTTCGACGACTATCTCTGGTCGTACCGCGGGGATCGTTTCGTCCCCCACACCGCCGACCCGGAAGATGCCGCGCATGCGCCGATCTTCATCGGCTGCGACCCGGAAGCCGGCGGATTCGCCCACGTCATCAACCTGGCGGGAGTCGAGATACCGCGCCCGGGTGACCGCGAGCGCATCGACGAGGTCGTCCCGGCCGGCGAACCGAACCGCGAAGGCGCCCGGGCGCGCTGGCGCGGCTACAAGACCGCCGGCGCCTCGGTCCGCCACCGGCCGATTCCAGCGGCACGCGCCGCCGCGGAGGAATAGGCAGACAGGCAAGGCTCGAACAAGCAGGCACGACATTCCGCGGGACCACGCACGAGAAATCCCCCCAGTTACCAACGAGACAAGATCAGCAACGGCATGGAAAAGACCTACGACCCCCGACAGATCGAACAGGACTGCTACGCCCGCTGGATGGACAGCGACCAGTTCCGGCCGGACATGCAGGCCGAGGGCGGTTACTGCATCATGCTGCCGCCGCCGAACGTCACCGGGCGGCTGCACATGGGCCATGCCTTCCAGGATACCCTGATGGACGTGCTGACCCGCTGGCACCGGATGCGCGGCGAGGCGACCCTGTGGCAACCGGGGACGGACCACGCCGGCATCGCCACCCAGATGGTGGTCGAGCGCCAGCTCGAGGGCCAGGGCATCTCGCGGCACGACATCGGGCGGACGAAGTTCCTGGAGAAGGTCTGGGAATGGAAGGAGCAGTCGGGCGGCTTCATCACGGAGCAGATGAAGCGCCTCGGAGCCTCCTGCGACTGGTCGCGGGAGCGTTTCACCATGGACGAAGGGCTTTCCGAGGCGGTGCGCGAGGTCTTCGTGCGCCTCTACGAGGATGGCCTGATCTACCGCGGCAAGCGACTGACCAACTGGGACCCGGTACTGCGCACCGCCGTCTCCGACCTCGAGGTGATCAGCGAGGAGGAAGACGGTCACCTCTGGCACATGCGCTACCCGTTGTCCGACGGCAGCGGCCACCTGACCGTCGCCACCACGCGACCGGAGACCATGCTCGGCGATACCGCCGTGGCCGTGCACCCGGACGACGAACGCTTTCAAGGGCTGATCGGCCAGACCATCACCCTGCCTCTGGTGGGCCGGCAGATCCCCATCATCGGTGACGACTACGTCGACCCCGAGTTCGGTTCCGGCTGCGTCAAGATCACCCCGGCGCACGACTTCAACGATTACGCCATCGGCCAGCGTCACGACCTGCCGATGCTCAACGTGCTCACCGAAACCGCCGCCATCCGCGAGCAAGCCGAGTGCATCGGCACGGCCGCCGACGGCGCCGACCCGCACATCCCGGAGCGCTATCGCGGGCTCGACCGCTACGAGGCCCGTCGGCAGATCGTGGCGGACCTCGAAGCCGAAGGGCTGCTGGTCGAGATCGAAAAGCACAAGCTGATGGTCCCGCGCGGCGATCGCAGCGGCACGGTCATCGAGCCCCTGCTCACCGACCAGTGGTTCGTCGACCTGACCCGCGAGGAGACCCCCAAGGGCACGCCGGGCGGGAAAAAGGCGATCACCGAACCGGCCATCGAGGCGGTGCGCTCGGGCGACATCCGCTTCGTGCCCGGCAACTGGGAGAACACCTACTTCCAGTGGCTGGAGAACATCCAGGACTGGTGCATCAGCCGTCAGCTGTGGTGGGGCCATCGCATCCCGGCGTGGTACGACACCGAGGGCAACATCTTCGTCGGTCGCGACGAGGACGAGGTGCGCCAGAAGTACGACGTGCCGGCCGAGACCGCTCTGACCCAGGACGAGGACGTGCTCGACACCTGGTTCTCCTCGGCGCTGTGGCCGTTCTCCACCCTCGGCTGGCCGGAGCAGACACCGGAGCTCGAGCGCTTCTACCCCACCAGCGTGCTGGTCACCGGCTTTGACATCATTTTCTTCTGGGTTGCCCGGATGGTGATGATGGGCAAGTACTTCGGTGGCGACGTGCCCTTCCGCGAGGTCTACGTGCATGGTCTCGTGCGCGATGCCCACGGCCAGAAGATGTCGAAGTCCAAGGGCAACGTGCTCGATCCGATCGACATCATCGACGGCATCGATCTCGAGTCGCTGGTGGAAAAGCGCACCACCGGCCTGATGCAGCCGAAGAAGGCCACGCAGATCGAGAAGCAAACCCGCGAGGAGTTTCCGGACGGCATCGGCGAGCACGGCACGGACGCCTTGCGCTTCACCTTCGCCGCCCAGGCGACCACCGGGCGGGACATCAGCTTCGACCTCGAGCGGGTCAAGGGCTACCGCAATTTCTGCAACAAGCTCTGGAACGCCAGCCGTTTCGTGCTGATGCAGTGCGAGGGCGAAGACACGGGGCTGGGCGACGAGCCGGTCACGTTGGGCACCGCCGACCGCTGGATCATCGGCGCGCTGCAGGCCTGCGAGGCGACGGCCACCAAACACCTAGAGACCTACCGTTTCGATCTGGCCGCGCAGACGCTCTACGACTTTACCTGGAGCACCTACTGCGACTGGTACCTCGAGCTGACCAAGCCGGCGATCAAGCACGGCGACGAAGCCGCCAAGCGCGGCACCCGCCGCACCCTGGTGCGTGTGCTGGAGACCCTGCTTCGACTCCTCCACCCGTTCATCCCCTATATCACCGAGACGATCTGGCAACGGGTCGCCCCGCTGGCCGGACGCAAGCCCGGGGCCGATGCCAGCATCATGACCGCGCCCTTCCCCGTCCCCGACGAGGGCAAGCGCGATCCCGAGGCACGCGAGGCGATCGAGTGGTTGCAGGGCTTCGCGCTGGGCGTGCGCCGGATCCGCGCGGAGATGGACATCGCTCCGGGCAAGCCGCTGCCGGTGATGGTCACCGAGGCGAGCGACCGCGACCGGAAACTGATCGAGGAGCTCTCTCCCCTGCTTCAGTCGCTGGCGCGGATCGAATCGGTCGAGGAAATCGACGGCGAACCGCCCGAGTCCGCCATGGCGCTGGTCGGCCGCATGCAGTTGCATATCCCGCTCGCAGGACTGATCGACGTGGACGCCGAACTCGAGCGTCTCGACAAGGCCATCGACAGCCTCCAGAAGCAGATCGACAAGGCTCGCGGCAAGCTCTCCAACGCCAACTTCGTCGAGCGCGCACCCGAGGCCGTGGTCAACCAGGAGCGCGAGCGACTGGCGAAATTCGAGGCGGAACTCGGGGAGCTAAACGGCCAGCGCGAGCGCATCAGCAAGCTGGAAAGCTGAACGGTGCCAGGGCCCCGATAGCCTCGGGGCGGATCGGGTCGCGATTGCCACGCCCGCGGTCCGACCTCGCTAGCCCCGATTGCCGCCCTTTTCTCGCCTTGTCGCCGCTCTCCGGGCCTCGCGCTCGTCGAACCGCTGCGGCTGCAGCCCCTCGGCCAACGAACGGGGCAGCGGCGATGGCGTGCGGTCGATGCTCGAGACGAGGAATTCAGCCAGCCAGGCCGACCAGGTCAGACCCCGGGCCCCATGCCCGGTACTGATCCACAGTCCTTCGGCCAGCTCTCCGACCACCGGCAGGCGGTCGGGCGTGGTGGCCCGGATCGAGGCCCGTCCATGCAACGGCGCGTCGGGGGGTACGGCCTCGCTCAGGGAGCCGGCAATCGAGGCGAGCCGACCCAGATTCTCGGCGCCTTCTTCCACTCGCAGTTCGCGGTCCGTCTGCCCGGGGAGGAAACTCGCGCCGAACAGCAGCCCGACACCCGGCAGGTCCAGCGCGTAGCCCTCTCGCATGATCGCCACGCCCGGGGATAGCGACGTGTCGGCCTTTCCCACATCCACCCAGCTCACCTGCCCACGGCAGGGTTCGATCCAGCGTTCCAGGGATTTGGCCAACCCGACCGAACGTTCCCCGCCGGCCACGACCACGTCCGTGTAGGGACCATGGCGCCCTCCACCCTCGGTGATCACTTCCCAGGCACCCGGGACTCCACGCAGTTCCCGCACCGGACAGTCGAGATGCAGCGGGACGGCGGCGCGATCCAGCCAGTGTCGGATCGTCGCGCGCGGTCGTATCCACCCGGCTCCCGGAAACCACCAGCCCGGGGAATCGATGTCCGGCAGTCCGGAACGCTTACACAACTCGTCCGCCTCGGCCCAACGGGCGAAGGCCGGGTCAGGACACAGCTCGGCGGCGATGCGCGACTGCCGCTCGGCGTGACGCGACTGCCGGGCGAGCTTGATCACGCCGTGGAAGCCGTAGGCCGGGTCGCCCGCATCCGCCGGGCCAAGGGTCTCGCGCACCAGTTCGCGCATGAAGCCCATGCCGGTGGCCGTGAGCTGGGACAGACGGTTCCAGTCACGGCTCATCACCGGCGCGACCAGTCCGGCCGGGTTGCCCGAGCCGCCACCGGCCGGGGCGGATTCGGCCTCGAACACCTCCACGCCCATCCCGCGCTGCGCAGCCAGATGGGCCAGCGATGCACCGGCCACTCCCGCGCCGATCACCGCGATACGTCGTTCACCCCGTCGACTTCCCGTTGCCGCCACCCCGTCCGCACCGGCGTGTCGACCAACCAGCATGTCCCGTTTGCGGCCGAAGCCCGGGCGTTTCTCGGTGGCGAAGCCGGCCGCGCCCAAGGCGTCGACCACCCGCCGGGCTGCCGAATAGGTGGCCGCTGTCGCACCGGGCGCGGCCCGCCGACCCAGTTCGGCCAGCAGGGCCTCGTCCCAGAGTTCGGGGTTGCGCGCCGGAGCGAAGCCATCGAGAAAGAAGGCGTCGAAGGCCCCGTCGATCTCGGGGAGCTGGTCGCGGGCATCCCCCCAGACCAGTGTCAGACGAATGCGCCCGCCGGCGAGCAGGCGACGGTGGAAGCCGGGAATCGCGTCGGGCCATTGCCGGTGCAGCTCGTCCTGCAACTGCGCCAGTCGCGCGCTGTTACCCTCCCCAAGCAGCGAATGCCCGTCCAACCACGGCTCGGCGAGTTCGCGCTGGGCGCGGGCCAGCCGTTGCAGGTCGTCTCGGTCGATCGGATGTTTTTCCAGGCTGACGAAGTCCAGCCGCGCCCCAGGTGGGGCGGTCTCGAGAAAGCACAGGGCGGTAGCGAGGAAGTTGCGTCCGGTACCGAAACCGGTTTCCAGCACCCGGCTCGCCCGACCATCGGCGAAGCGTGCGAGAAGGTCATTGCCACGAATGAAGACGTGTTCGCTCTCGCCGAACCCGCCCTCGCGGGAGAAGTAGACGTCGCCATAAAGGGGGCTCGCGGGCGTGGCGTCACTGCCCCATTCCAGCCGCGCCGTCGCCAGCGGCCAGCCCGGCGCGACCGATTGCTCGTCCACGTCAGTTCGACTCGGGGACCTGCGTGATCACCACGCGACGGCGGTGCGGATGCGCCCGGTGCTCCCACAGATAGATGCCCTGCCAGGTACCCAGCAGCAGGCGACCATCCTGCATCGGGATCGTGAGATCGTGGCCGGAGACCAGGGTGCGAAAGTGCGCCGCCATGTCGTCCGGCCCCTCGTCGTCGTGACGGTAGGCGGGATCGCCGTCGGGCGCGATGCGCGAAACGAGCGTCTCGAGGTCCACTCGCACCTCGGGCGAGGCGTTCTCGCACAGGATCAGCGAGGCACTGGTGTGCTGCAGGAAGAGGTGACAGAGCCCCGTTCCCGTGACTTCGCGTTCCACCTCCCGCGTGATATTGGAAAATCCGCGGCCCGATGTGCTGGTTTCGATGATCTTGGGCATGGGCACATTCTATCAGCGCTAGGCCACGCTGGTCGGGCTCAGGGCTGTTGTTCGACCGGGGCCGGCGCCTCGGGATTCAGCGCCGCGCGCAACGCCTCGGGTTCGCAGGCCTCGTCGATCCGACCGACGACGCCCTCGTCCGAGAGGTGGAAGAGCGTGACACAGCCGTCGGTGGCCGGCAGCGCATCCCCTACGCCCTCTTCGCGGATCAACGTGACCGGGTAGTCGCGATCCTTGAGCGCCGGCATGGCGAACAGCTTCGTAATCAGTCCCGGCATGCGGCTGATATCCGACAGGTAGATCGTCTCGCCGGCCCGCAGGGCATCGCCGGCGACCTCGGCCAATGTCCCGGAAAGGGTGTCATCGGCTTCCTTGGAGCCGGAGAAGACCACCAGGCTCGCCTCGCCGGGCACCGGCCGCTCATCGCCGAACTGGTCCTCCAGTTCGAGAACGGGGAAATGCTCGCCCGCGCCGAGCATCGACTCGGTCTCTTCGGCGTTCGCAAAGGGCGTGACGACCATCAGGGAGACGGCCAGGGCCGGCAGCAGGGAGCGAATGGAAGCGGGACGATGCGACATGGTGACCTCTTTCAGAACGTACGGGTGACAGTCAGTCTATCAACTGGAATGATAGCCCATAAGTTTCAGGAGTCACTCTTCCCGATGCTCACGCCGTCCCCGCAGGGCGAGGCTGAGGGTGCTCGGATCGATGTATTCCAGTTCCCCACCCATCGGCACGCCCTGGGCCAGTCGTGTCACCTTCAGGCCGCGGGCCTGGGCCAGCTCCGTCACGTAGCCGGCCGTCGCCTCGCCCTCGATGGTGGCGCTGGTCGCGAGGATCACTTCCTCCAGACCGGGCTGGTCCAGCCGTTGCTCGAGCTGATCGAGGCGCAGTTCGTCCGGACCGATCCCGTCGAGTGGAGAAAGCCGGCCGAGCAGCAGGAAATACCGGCCCTGGAAGGCACCCGACTGCTCGATCGCGATCCAGTCAGCAGGCGATTCGACCACGCAGAGCAGAGAATCGTCGCGCCGATCGTCGGCACAAATCGGGCACAGCTCTCCCTCGGTGAACACCCTGCAGGAACGGCAGTGACCAAGCGTCTCAAGTGCCTGCTCGATTGCCCGGGCGAGGTTGGCCGCCCCGCTGCGGTCGCGTTCTAGCAGGTGCAGTGCCATGCGTTGCGCGGTCTTCTGGCCGACCGTGGGCAGGCAGCGCAGCGCATCGATCAGTTGCTGGAATCCGGGGGAAAATTGCACGGGCGGAGTCTCCGGAACGAGAAACGCCCGAACCTTGATGGATCGGGCGAGGGGACGGAAGTGACCGAAATCAGAACGGCATCTTGAAGCCCGGCGGCAGATTCATGCCCGCCGTCATGCCCGACATCTTCTCCTGCTGCTCCTGCTCGATGCGGCGCGACGCGTCATTGATCGCCGCGGCGATCAGGTCCTCGAGCATCTCCTTGTCATCCTCGAGCACGCTCGGGTCGATTTCCACCCGGCGGGCCTCGTGCTTGCCGGTCATGGTGACCTTGACCAGACCGCCACCGGACTGCCCCTCGACCTCCATCTTCGCGACTTCTTCCTGCATGCGCTGCATGTTTTCCTGCATCGCCTGCGCCTGTTTCATCAGATTACCGATACCACCTTTCATCTGCGGTCTCCTGCTGGCTGTTGTTCGTTGACGTGCTCGCCCTCCTCGACCGGGCGAACGGAATCTGGAAGCAATCGGGCGCCGGCGCGCTCGGTCAGCACGCGGGCGGCCGGATGCGATCGCACGGACTCCTCGCGAGCCTCCTGGGCCGCCCTCTCGTTCTGCTCGCGAATCTCGGCCGGCGTGGGACCCTCGACACCGGATGCCGGCCGCGCCGGCCTGTCAGGCGCCGGCTTGTCTGGCGCCGGCCGTTCGGCCGCCGTGCCGAACACGAATCGCACCGGTTGCGTCACACCGAGCCGCTTGAGTTGTGTCACGAGACGATCCTGCGTGCCCTTCGAGGCCATCGACCTGAATCCCGGATCGATGGTCAGCACCAGGGTCTCCGAGTCCAGCGAGGCGTGACACCGTTCGGCCAGGCTGCGCGCGGGCATGGGCAGGCGAGAGACGACGTCCGGCCAGTTGCCCGCATCGATTCGCCAGGCATCGTTTTCCCCGGAGACGGGTTCGGTCTCCGGCCCGGAGGCGGTGGCCGGTTCGGCCCCCGTCGATGGCGCCCTCTCAGAAACGGGTGCTGCCGCCGGCGACTCCCGACGCATTCCAGCCGCACTGGGAGCAGTGGCGCCTGCCCCGGACTCGGCCCGCTCGTCCGCGCGATAGGCCGGTGCCGGGCCAGCATCGGCCACATGGCGGGCCGGCGTCGTTTCCAGCCGGTCGGCCGGCTGGAACGCCAGCATCCGCAACAGGGTCATCTCCAGCCCGACCCGGGCGGATGGAGCCCAGCCGATGTCGCGCCGTCCACCCAGGGCAATCTGGTACCACAACTGCAGTGTCTGCGGATCCACATCCGGGGCCACCGCCCCGGATTCCGTCGAGTCACTGGGCGGCAACCACTGTGCCAGCGAGGCACGGTGGACGCTCTCGGCCAGTTCGGCCAGCAGGCGTGCCGGGTCGACCGCGCGCTCCAGGGCCTGGTCGACCAGCGCGAACAGCGCCTCCGCGTCGCCGGCGGCCAGCGCCTCAAGCAGCGACCCGAGTAGCCGGCGATCGGTCACGCCGAGCATGTCGGCAACGGCCTCAGCGTCAAGGCGGCCGTCGCAGTAGCCGATCGCCTGATCCAGCAGGCTCAGCGCATCGCGGATCGAACCGCCGGCGGATTCGGAGACCAGGCGCAGCGATTCCGCGTCGCTCTCGATGCCCTCCTTCTCGAGGATGTCGCCGAGGTAGCGCTGGATATGCGGCTGGGGCAGCGCACGAAGGTTGAATTGCAGGCAGCGCGACAGCACCGTCACCGGCAGCTTCTGCGGATCGGTGGTTGCCAGGAGGAACTTGACGTGTTCGGGCGGCTCCTCGAGTGTCTTCAACAGTGCGTTGAAGCTCGCCTGGGAGAACATGTGCACTTCGTCGATCAGGTAGATCTTGAAGCGGCCCTTGACCGGCAGGTAGACGACGTTGTCCAGCAGTTCGCGGGTATCGTCGACCTTGGTGCGGGAGGCCGCGTCGACCTCGATCAGGTCGACGAACCGCCCGGAATCGATCTCGCGACAGGCATCGCACTCGCCGCAGGGCTGGCTGGAGACGCCCCGCTCGCAGTTGAGCGCCTTGGCGAAGATGCGCGCGACCGTGGTCTTGCCCACCCCGCGCGTCCCCGTGAACAGGTAGGCGTGGTGAAGGCGATCGCGATCCAGAGCGTTGGTGAGGGCCTGAAGTACGTGACCCTGGCCGACCATCTCGTCGAAACGCTTGGGTCGCCACTTGCGTGCCAGTACCAGGTAGCTCATAGATCGCAATCCAATTGGGTGGCACCCTGCATCCGCCGGTCTCCGGCGCCCGAATCGACCGCTACCGTTGCTCCCTTCCGGGCCTGGCGGAATTCACGGTGATCCGTCGCGAAGGGACGAACACAGGGCACCATTGGGTGGCGTTTCGGGTCGTCGATCACTGACCGAAAACGCGAGCGAAGAATAACACGCCGACCGCCGGGAAAACAGGGCCGGCGGAGACGGTGGGCCGATCAATCGCCGGAGAGGATGGCATCCAGCGCGGTCAGCAGTGCGGCGTTGTCGGAATCGCTGCCGACCGTGATGCGCAGGTGATCGCCGATGCGTGGCCGGTCGAAGTGACGCACGATCACCTTGTGTCGGCGCAGGCCGGCGGCCAGGTCCGCCCCGGCATGCTCCGGGTGACGAGCGAGCAGGAAGTTCGCGGTCGAGGGCAGCACCTCGAATCCGCGCTCACGCAACCCCGCAGCGACTTCCTCTCGCATGCGGACGATCGCCCGGCACGTCTGCTCGAAGTAGGCTTCGTCCTCGTAGGCGGCGATCGCTCCGGCCTCGGCCAGCCGATCGATGGGATAGGAGTTGAAGCTGTCCTTGACCCGGGTCAGGGCCTCGATCAGCCCGGACTGCCCGATCGCAAAGCCGATCCGAAGACCCGCCAGCGAGCGGGACTTCGAAAGCGTCTGGGTAACCAGCAGGTTCGGGTAGCGTCCGACCAGCGCGACGGCCGAGTCCGCACCGAAATCGACATAGGCCTCGTCGAGAACCACGGCACAACCGGAAAAATGCGCTGCGAGCCGCTCGACCTGGTCCAGTCCCAGCGCCCGACCGGTCGGGGCGTTGGGGTTGGGCAGGATCACGCCGCCGACGCTGGCCGGATCGATGCGACACATGGCGTCGACGTCCACGGCCAGCTCCTCGTCCAGCGGCACCATCTGCGCCTCGATGCCGTAGAGCCGGCAGTAGACCGGGTAGAACGAATAGGTGATGTCGGGAAAGACGATCGGCCGCCCCCGCTGAAACAGGGCGCGGAAAAGAAAGGCGAGCACCTCGTCCGAGCCGTTGCCGACGAAGACCTGGTCCTCGGACACGCCGTGATGGCGGCCCAGGCATTCACGCAGGGCCTGGCTGGTCGGGTCCGGATAGAGGCGCAGCCGCTCATCGGCCGCGGCCCGGATCGCCTCGATGGCGCGGGGTGACGGCGGGAACGGGTTCTCGTTGGTATTGAGCTTGATCAGCCCTTCGATCTTGGGCTGCTCGCCCGGCACGTAGGGCGTCAGTCCCGCCAGATCGTCGGACCAGAAGCACGTTGCCGATGCGCTCATCACCCTAGCCCTCGGCCTCGGTACGGTAGTCGGCCGACTGCGCGTGCGCTTCCAGGCCTTCGGCCCGCGCCAGGCACGCGGCAGTCACCCCGAGCTCGGCGGCACCTGCCGGAGAGCAATGGATGATGCTCGAGCGCTTCTGGAAATCGTAGACCCCCAACGGGGAGGAGAACCGCGCCGTGCCGGATGTGGGCAGGACGTGGTTCGGCCCGGCGCAGTAGTCGCCCAGGGCCTCGGCGGTGTAGCGCCCGACGAATATGGCCCCGGCGTTGCGGATCTCGCCCAGCCGGTCCTCGGCACCCTCGAAGGAAAGCTCGAGGTGCTCGGGCGCGACCCGGTTGACCAGTTCGATGGCGGCATCGAGGTCGGCCACCTCGATCAGCGCCCCGCGCGAGTCCAGCGCCTTCTCGATGATTTCCCGGCGCGGCTGCTCCGGCAGCAGGCGCTCGATCGATGCGCTTACCGCGTCGAGGAATGCCGGATCCGGGGCCACCAGAATGGACTGGGCCTGCTCGTCGTGTTCGGCCTGCGAGAACAAATCCATGGCGATCCAGTCGGGATCGGTGTGGCCATCGCAGACGATCAGGATCTCGGAAGGCCCGGCGATCATGTCGATGCCCACTCGACCGAAAACCTCGCGCTTGGCCGCGGCGACGAAGATGTTCCCCGGCCCCACGATCTTGTCCACGGCGGGAATCGTCTCGGTGCCGAAGGCCAACGCGCCCACGGCCTGGGCTCCACCGACGGTGAACACCCGGTCCACGCCGGCGATGCGCGCGGCGGCGAGCACGGTGTCGTTGAGCACACCGTCTGGCGTGGGCACGACCATGACGATCTGCCCCACCCCGGCGACCTTCGCCGGGATCGCGTTCATGAGCACGGACGAGGGATAGGCCGCCTTGCCACCGGGCACGTACAAGCCGGCGCGGTCGAGCGGAGTCACCTGCTGACCCAGGACATTGCCGTTGTCCTCGGTGTACGTCCAGCTCTCGCCCTTCTGTCGTTCCGCGTAGGCGCGCAGGCGTTTCGCCGCCAGTTCCAGCGCTTCGCGAACGTCGGCGGGGATCGCCTCGAGCGCCTGGTCGAGGCGATCGATCGAGAGTTCGAGTTCGCCCGCACTGGCCACGTCCAGCCGGTCCAGGCGCCGGGTGTGTTCGATGACCGCGGCATCACCGCGCGTGCGGACATCGGCCAGGATGTCGCGCACGATGCCCTCGACCCGGTCGTCGGCCACGCCGGACCAGTCGAGCAGTTCGTCGAGTTGCCGGTCGAAACCCGCGGCGCGGGCGTTCATGCGACGGATCATGAGCGCTTCCCCTCGAGGTAGGCTTCCACCCGCTCGACGAAGTCGGAGACCCGGGCGTGCTTGAGCTTCTGCGCGGCCCGGTTGACGATCAGGCGGGAGGAGATGTCGGCGATGTGCTCCAGCGGCTCGAGGCCGTTGGCACGCAGCGTGTTGCCGGTGTCGACCACGTCGACGATGCAATCACCCAGGTCGACGAGCGGGGCCAGCTCCATCGAACCGTAGAGCTTGATCAGTTCGATCTGCCGCCCCTTGTCGGCGAAATGCGACTCGGCGGCTCGGGTGTACTTCGTCGCCACGCGCAGCCGCCCGGGGCGGTCGAGCACACCGGGCCTGCCCGCGACCATCAGTTTGCAGCGGGCGATCTCGAGGTCGACCGGCTCGAACAGCCCGTCACCCCCGTGCTCGAACAGCACGTCCTTGCCGGCCACGCCGATGTCGGCGGCCCCATGCTGAACGTAGGTCGGCACATCGGAGGCGCGCAGGATCAGCAGGCGCACGCTCGGGTCGCTGGTCTCCAGGATCAGCTTGCGGCTCTTGTCGGGATCATCGAGCGGCTCGATGCCCACCGAGGCCAGCAGCGGCAAGGTCTCCTTGAAGATGCGCCCCTTGGAGAGGGCGACAACGATCTCGTCGGTCGGGTTAGTCTGGGACATGGCGATCAGTCGTTGATCCGTTGGATGTTGGCTCCGAGCCGGGAGAGCTTCTCCTCGATCGACTCGTAGCCGCGGTCAATGTGGTAGATGCGGTTGACGACGGTCTCCCCGCTGGCCACCAGCCCAGCCAGCACCAGACTGGCCGAGGCGCGCAGGTCGGTGGCCATGATGGGGGCACCCGACAGGGACTCGACCCCGCGGATCACCGCGGTGTTGCCCTCGATGTGGATGTCGGCCCCCATCCGCTGGATCTCCTGGACGTGCATGAAGCGGTTCTCGAAGATCGTCTCGACCACGGTGGAGGTTCCCTCCGCCACGGCGTTCATGGCCACGAACTGGGCCTGCATGTCCGTGGGGAAACCCGGGTGCGGCGCGGTACGGATGTCGACCGCCTTCGGCCGCCGGCCGTGCATGTCCAGCCGGATCCAGTCTTCGCCCACCTCGATGTCCGCTCCGGCCTGCTCGAGCTTGGCCAGCACCGCATCGAGCAGGTCCGGACGCGTGTCCCTGGCCAGAATCCGACCGCGGGTCATGGCCGCTGCCACCAGGTAGGTGCCCGTCTCGATCCGGTCGGGCAGCACACGGTAGCGAACGCCCCGCAGGCGCTCGACCCCGTGAATGCGGATCACGTCGCTGCCGGCACCGCGGATGTCCGCCCCCATCGCATTGAGGAACCGGGCCAGATCAACCACCTCCGGCTCGCGTGCCGCGTTCTCCAGCACCGTTTCCCCCTTGGCGAACACGGCCGCCATCAGGAGGTTTTCGGTGCCGGTCACGGTCACCTGGTCGAGCACGATCCGGGCACCGACCAGCTGATCGGCCGACGTCTCGATGTAGCCACCCTCGACACGCACGTCGGCGCCCAGCGCCTCCAGCCCGCGCAGGTGGATGTCGACCGGGCGGGTGCCGATTGCACAGCCGCCCGGAAGCGAGACCCGAGCCTTCTTGAAGCGCGCCAGCATGGGACCCAGCACCAGGATCGACGCGCGCATGGTGCGGACGAGATCGTAGGGCGCCTCGAGTGTGTCGACCGTGGTCGCATCGATCTCGACGCTCATCTGGTCGCCCACCGTGAGTGTCGCGCCCATCCGGCCCAGCAGTTCCATGGTGGTGGTCACGTCCTGCAGGTGCGGGACGTTCTCGATCGTGACCGGGGAATCGGCCAGCAATGACGCGGCCATCATGGGTAGCACGGCGTTCTTGGCGCCGGAGATGCGAACCTCGCCATCGATGGGTACGCCACCGCGAATCAGGAGCTTGTTCATGGGTTGCGATTAGGTCTCAGCCGGATGTGGGCAGATCATCAAGGCCGGATTTCAGGTTCATCAGGTCAGCAAGACCGTAGACACCGATCATCTGGCGCATGGCACTGGGGGCGTGAGTGTATCGCAGACGGACCCCTTTTGCCTCCGCGCGGGCCTGCAGGGCGGTCAGCCAGGCCAGTCCGGCAGTGTCCAGGCGACGGACCTGTCCCAGGTGCACGTCGAACTCGGCCCCGATGATCTCTTCGGGCAGTGCCGGCGCAACCCGGTCGAGGCTCGCACGCACCAGATCCCCGGATATGAGCATCTGTCCGGGCTCGAAACGGCAGGTCCAGGCAGGCGACGTCTCGCTCATGCGCGACTCACTCCTCGTTCTGCTCACGCAGCGTGCGGATCAGGCTGTCAAGCCCGTCGCGCTGGATCTTCTGCGCGAAGCTGCCGCGGTAGTTGTTAACCAGGCTGATGCCGTCGACGATCACGTCGTACGACTTCCACTCGCCGTCGACCACCGCCAGTCGGTAGGCGACCGGCACGGTACCGAGGTCACCGCCGTATACCTCGGTTTCCACCAGCAGCTCGTTGTCCCCGGCACCCGGGCGCGATCCGATGACGTCAACCTTCTGGTCGCCGAGTTCGGACAGCGGACCCGCGTAGGTGCGCACGAGCAGGCGCTGGAACTCCCGGGTGAAGGCACGGATCTGTTCCGTGCTGGCCTGACGGTAGTAGCGCCCCAGCACCAGGCGAGACATGCGCTCGGAATCCACGTGCGGCAACAGGATGCGATCGACGATCACGAGCAGTTCGTCCGGATCGGACTCGACCACTTCCTGGTTGTCGCGGATCTCTGCGATGACCCGCTCCGCGGTTTCCTCCACCAGCGCCCGGGCCTCGGCCTCGGTGGGTTCGGCACGGACGGTCAGCGAGACCGCCACAAGGAACGGCAGTGCCAGGAGCGCGACGAACACGCGCCCAAAGGTCGATCGATTATCTAGACGGGAGGTTGCTTGCATGAGATTCACTTACTGCTGAGGGTAGTCACCGGTCGCCACGGCCAGCTGGGCGACACTCATGTTGAAATCGTTGATCGCACGGAAGTAGTCGGCCTGGGCCTCGGTGTTGGCCCGCACGGCATCGGCGAGCTTGCCACCGTCGATCAGGCCGGCCTGGAAATCCATGAAGCTTGAGACCATCCAGCGCCGAGAATTGTCCCGGGCCCGACCAAGGGCCTCGATCTCCTGGTCCAGCCCCACGCTCTGGTGATAGGCCTCGGCGACCTGGAACGGGATACCCTGCCGGGCGAGCTGGGCCTTGGCCACCACTTCCTGCATCTGCGCCTCGGCTTCGCTGACCCTGGCGCGATGCACGCCGGGATTGAATTCCCACTGCAGGCCGATCACCGGGGTGGCGAACAGGTTGTTGAGAGGCTGGTGGATATAGGGGTTGTCCAGGCGCTCCCGCCCCGGGGTGTAAGCGCCGCCGGCAACCACCCCGGCGTAGAGGTTCGGGTACTTGTCGCTCTTTCGTGCCTGAATCAGGCTACGCACCGCTTCCTGCCCGGTCTCGGCCATGAACATCTCCGGGCGGTGGGCCAGTGCCCGCTCGGCCAGATCCTGCAGAGACGCCGACGGTCCGTCGATCGCCGAAATGCGACGCTCCGAGACCTCCAGTTCCTCGTCGATAGGCACGCCGATGATCGTCTTCAACCCGTCGAGCGCGACGGCCTCGACGGCGCCGGCCTGGGCGATATAACGGTCCAAGTTGCCTACACCCGTCTCCAGGGCATAAAGGTCGCTCATGGGCGCGTCGCCGGCTTCCGCCTTGTCCCGCATGCGATCGCGCGTCTTGACCACCTGGCGTTTTACACCTTCGAGCATGCGGCGCGTATCGCGCGCGGTCAGAAACCCCCACCAGGCCCGGCGCACCGTCAGCCAGGTCTCGCCACGTGCGATCGAGACCTCCGCGGCACTCACGTCCCGGTTCAGGTTGGCAGCCCGCTTGTAGTTCTCGAACTTGCCGAAGCTGTAAAGCGGCTGGATGATCGTGGCGGTCATCCCCGTGGTGACGGTGACCCCCTCGTCGAGATCCAGCCCGTCGTCTCGCAGCGTGCACCCCTCAGGAGGACAGGTGTTGGTCCCGTTGGTGAAGATGCCGTCGGAGGCCTTCGGCGCAAGCCCCGCGTACAGGTTGGTCGAAATGCGCGGACCGCCCTCGCCCAGCACCCGTTCGATCAGCGCCTGGGCGCGAGCGACGTTCGCCTTCTGCTCGTCGATGCGCGGATCCGATGACAGGGCCATCTCGGTGGCCTCTTCCAGCGTGATCGGCTGGTCGAGGGCCTGTGACAGCGACGGGAGCGTCGCCCCTGCCAGGCCAACCGTCATGGCCAGCCCGCGCCCCAATGCCTGCAGTTGGTGTTTCATCGTCATTCTTTTGCCTTGTCGAACAGGAATCGCGAGACCACGCTCTCGAGAATGATCGCGGACTGCGTCATCGTGATGCGGTCGCCGTCTTCCAGGGATTCCAGCGCCCCGCCCGGGGAGATCTCGACGTACTGCGCACCCAGCAGCCCGGCCGTGTAGATGTTCGCGAAGGAATCGGTCGGCAGGTTGTCATAGCGATCGTCGATAACCATGCGGACCTCCGCCTGGAATGTCTCCGGATGCAGTTCGATCGCATCCACGCGCCCGATGGTCAGCCCGGCCAGCTTCACCGGTGATTTCACGGTCAGACCGCCGACGTTGTCGAACCGGGCGACGATCTCGTAACCGGTCACCCGGCTGGCGCCGAAGTTGCTCCACTGCACGGCCATCACCATCAGGGCGGCAATCCCGGCGAGCACGAACAGCCCCACCACCAATTCCACTCCGCGTTGCACATTCATTACGTATCAGGCCCCAAACATGAAAGCGGTCATTACAAAATCCAGCCCCAGAACCGCGAGAGAACTGAGTACCACGGTCTGCGTCGTCGCGCGAGCCATGCCGCTCGCAGTCGGCTCGGCCTCGTAGCCCTCGTAGACGGCGATCAGCGCGATCACCGCGCCGAATGCCAGCGACTTCAGCGCACCCCCGCCGACGTCCTCCCAGGGGTCCATCTGCTCGGCGATCTGCCCCCAGAACGACGATGGGTCCACGCCGAGCACAACCACCCCGATCAGGTAGCCGCCGATGATACCCACCATCGAGAACAGCGAGGCAAGCAGGGGCACCGAGATCAGCGCCCCCCAGAAACGGGGACCGATCACCCGCCGCATCGGATCGACGGCCATCATTTCCAGCGCGGCCAGCTGCTCGGTCGTCTTCATCAGGGCGATCTCGGCGGTGATCGCCGAACCCGCGCGCCCCGCGAACAGCAGGGCCGCCACCACCGGCCCGAGCTCCCGGACCAGCGACAGGGCTACCATCACGCCGAGCGATTCATTGGCATTGAACTTGTTCAGGATGTTGTAGCCCTGAAGCCCGAGGACCAGCCCCACGAACCCGCCGGCAACAAGAATGATGACCAGCGACAGCACCCCGGCCGCATAGACCTGCTGGACGATGTCGCGCGGTCGGGTCCACGTCGGGAACAGCGCCCAGGCAAGGCGCACGGCGAACAGGCCCATCGAACCGGCGTGCCGGACGCCGCCGATGGCCATCCGGCCCAGTCTGGCCACCAGGTCGATCACGGCAATCATGAGCGCCCCTCCAGCCCGAGTGCCTCGCCCATGGAAGCACTCTCGGAGCCGGCGGTCAGGGGGCCGTCGGGCGCCCCGTCGAGGAACTGGGCCAGGGCCGGCTCGCCCTCCCGTTGCGCGAGCACCTCATCGGGCGTCCCGGAGCCGATGATCCGCCCGCCGGCGAGCACGACCACCCGGTCGGCGATGCTCATCGCTTCCTTGACGTCGTGCGTGACCACGACACTGGTCAGGCCGAGCGCGTCGTTCAGGCGCCGGATCAGTCGCAGCAGCACGCCCATGCTTACCGGGTCCTGCCCGGCGAAGGGCTCGTCGTAGAGCATCAGCGCCGGATCAAGTGCCATGGCTCGGGCGAGAGCCGCGCGGCGCGCCATGCCCCCGGACAGCTCCGCCGGGTACTTGTCGCGCGCGGCGCGCAGACCCACGGCCTCGAGCTTGAACAGCACGATCCGGTCGATCAGTTCCCGGTCGAGCCGCGAGTGGGCGTGCAACGGAAAGGCCACATTCTCCCCGACGGTCAGGTCGGTGAATAGCGCCCCGTTCTGGAACAGCACGCCCATCCGCCGCCGGAGGGCATAAAGCGCCCGCCGGCGGGCCTTGCCCACGTCCACGCCGTCGACCAGGACACGCCCTCGGGAGGCTCGGACCTGCCCGCCGACAAGACGCAACAGGGTCGTCTTGCCGGTACCGGACGGACCGAGCACCACGGTCACCTTGCCGCGCGGGACGGTCAGATCGATGTCCGAGAAGATGGCCTGGGCACCGCGCGAGAACGATACCCCTTCGAGGCGGATCATCGCGTCGGCATCGGAAGACGAGACTGTCTCGGTCACGGTCACAGCCCCATCAATTCCGCAAGAGTCTTCAACCGATCCACGGTAGCCGTCGAGGGCGGATCCCCGTCGACGAACAGAGCACCGGTGTCGGGGCACTGTGCCATGAACGCGTCCAGCCACTCCCGTAGTTGCACCGGGTCGTCGGAGGCCGGGATCAGTCCCACGCGCGCCCCCTCGGCGGCATCCTCCGTTTCGGGTCGCCATAGCGGCGTACTGCCGCCCCGGCGCAGCACGAGATGCCCACCATCCGCGGCAAGCTGCTCCCAGGCATCGGACCACTGGCTGTCGTCCACCACCACGAACGCCGGGGCCGGCGCGTCCGAGAGTTCCGCGAGCACGGTGTCGACATCGTCGGCATCGGGGCCAACCCAGAGCGCGTCGTGCTCGTTGAGCAGGAACCCCACCCGCCACTCCGCGGGCATGTCCGGATCAAAGAACGCCGACACCAGCGCGGGCGACTGGCGATTGCGGATGCCGAAATGAATGGCCTTCATATTCCTCGAATACGCTCCGTCCGGATGGTGAATGGACCCGCGGCTCAACCGCGGGCATCGATTCGTCGTGGGCCCGCTCGACGGCGGTGAATGATACACAGCCCGCCGCAGGATTGCCGGCCGACCCGGCCGAGAGGGGCCGCCGGGACGAAGGATTGGCGCTCTCTAACCGATTTCCCTGACGAGCCGGAATCCCAGGTTGAGATCGAACTCGTTCTCGTGACGCGAGGCTCTAGATGCACTGCGGCACGCCCCCGGGGAGTCGAACCAGGAACCACCGCGAACCGCACGCAGGCGCCGGTTGCGTGCATCCCGGCTTCGGTAGGGCTCGTCACCGACCTGGGTCGAGGCGGTGTAGCTGTCGCGCCAGTGGTCCTGCGTAAACTCCTGCACGTTGCCGTGGACCTCGTACAGACCCCAGGCATTCGGCGGCAGGCTGCCCACCTCGACGGGGCGCCCCATGCCGCAGATGAACAGCCCACGGGTGCAGTTCAGCCCGCCGGAGCAGTTGACCTCTTCGCGCCGGATCTTCTCGCCGAAACAGAACATGCCATCGGTACCCGCCCGTGCCGCATATTCCCACTCGGCTTCCGTGGGCAGCCGGTAGACCTGGCCGGTCTGCTCGCTGAGCCACTCGGCATAGGCCTCGGCATCACGGGCCGTGACGTTGAACATCGGGTAGTCCGGGTTGTTCCAGCTGTAGGGGCGCGGGCGACGATGATCCGTCGCCTCGAGGAACCGGTTGTATTCGAACCGCCGGATCGCCCCGCGGGTGATCGCGAACGCCCGCTCGAAGCGCGCCTCGTGGCGCGGCTGCTCGCACTCTCGCACGCGGTGCTCGTTCGGGCGCGCGCCCATCCAGCACGCCCCCGGCGGGATCACGGC